>NZ_JAFNOK010000019.1:0-11226 GCF_026536305.1 Gilliamella sp. B3892 | reverse complement strand
TAATTTATTGCGATTATGGGCTTGATTCAGCGTTGAAAACTGGCGATATCGGCAGTGGATTTGTTATCAAAAACACGTTTTGGACTGAATACGCTTTAGCTAATGAGGGTGATTTTATCTTGATTGGAGAGTCATCAGAGTTAGACCCAGTCAAGACTGGTGCTGATGAAATTAAGCATATTATTCGATATGCGGATACATTTGAACGGATAGCTGATGATTACGCATTAGTAACGGGAGAGTGACATGACGGTTAAGGTCAAAGTAACTGGCATTAATGAATGTATTAACCAATTAAATAAAATTGTTGGAGATGTTCAAAGTCGCAGAGCGGTAAGAGCTATTCATTCGGCATTAATACTTGGTGGAGGACGAGCAGCAACATACACGCCAGTTGGTGATACCTCTAATTTAATCAATAGTCAATATCGTGAAGTGGTTTTTAACGGTAGTCGTTTGATTGGTAGAGTTGGTTATACGGCTAATTATGCAGCATATGTTCATGACCCTAATCGCCCGATGAAGTTCAGATTAGCCAGAGCCAAAAAAGAGTTCTTGTATAAAGGTTTTGAAGATGAGAAAGAGACAATTGACATGGTGATGAGAAAAGAGTTGCATATATGAAAATGTATATTCGAGTGGCTGATTACCTTCAAAATGCAAGGTTAACTGAGGGATTTACTGTTCAATATTTAAAGTGGCGAGATACAAAAAATAAAAATAGTAAATTCATTGTATTTAGACCTAATGGCGGGTCAATACTGAAAGCTAATTTAGGTAATGAGTATTACACGTTAGTCGATCTTGTCGGCGCAGTTAATGATATTGAATCTATTGATAATCACGTCTCAGCAATAGCTGATTACATCAAAAACAATCCTTACACAGATAATACAGGTCTTATTCAAGTTGTCGGCGCAATACCTGCACCAGTAATGACAGATGACGATAGATTAGTTTACAGGATTTTAGTTTCCTGCAAATTAGGTTAGCAATTAAAAACAATTTACAGCCTGCTTCGTGTAGGCTTTTTTATTTTATAGGAGTTAAAAATGGCAGAATGTACAGAACAAAATAATCAATTATTTGGCGCTGCTGTAGTTCTTGAAGTTTGTGACGGATGCCCAGACAAAGCACCAAAGGAAGCCGATTGGAAAGCTTTAATGGCTGGCACATCTAAAGGACTTGATTACAGTCCAAATACGGTGACTAGTGATGCAGATGATCAGGGCGGTTTTGTTGAAGCTATCGTCACCAATGCTGATATTGCCTTATCATTTGAGGGCGAAGTCAGAATTAATGACAAGTTAGATCAGTATGGCTTCTTCAAATTAGAGCGTTATTTTACCACTGAGTTAGCCAATAGACGTCAACCTAGTTTATGGGTTCGATTAATGTATGGTGAAAATACTTTTGTCGCCTACATGAATTTAACATCACTGAGTTGGAGTGGAGGGTCAAACGATATTGTATCAGCTTCACTTGAATTTAAAGTGGCTTCATCTAAATCAGTGAAAATTACAGGTAAAGTTCCTGCAACTCAACCAACCAAATAACAAGGCTAAATATGATTAGAACAGATATAGGCGAAATAGTAATTTCAATCAAAAAAAATGGGTCATTGAGCACAAAGAAAATTGATTATGTCTTCACTCCCTCATTTGAAAACTTATCAAAACTTGGTGAGCCACATGAGATAGTTAATGCCTATGCTGTTCTGCTTTCTAATCAAGCCTATGAAGCGATAACACGGCTCAAAGAGTCGTCGGAGTATTTATTTAAGTATATTGAAGAAAAGCTATTTGCACAGTTAGAAGTATCTAAACAAGTATTAACCTGCTGTTGTTCCGAAGATATTTCAGCTCTTATTGGCGATAAGAAGAAAAAGGGGCTACTTCAACCGCAAAAAATATTAATAATAGCAAGAAATTTACTTGATTATGGTGTAGCAGGAAAAGCAAAGATTAGAATATCTCAACGCAACGAAAACAAAACCTATTCATCTGAATTTAAAATTACTGACTACATCAACAATGCGAGAATCCATCTTGGATTATCATTAGATGATGCAAAAAAACTAACAATGACCGAATACATCATGTTAATGGCAAACAAATATCCTGATAAAGATGGCTTCACAAGAGAAGAATACGACAAAACCTTAGCGGATTATGAAAAACGACGTCGAGAAAGACTTGCTAAAGCAGCTGAATGATGGTTTTTATTGCTCCAATCACCTAAATAACATACCATTAACGAAAAAATAAGGAGAATGGTATGAAAAAGATTTTGTTTTGTATATTGATGTTTCCGTTTTTTGTTTTTGCTGATACTCAAAATCTAACTGATGAAGAATTAGAAAACGGAGTTCAAGGTATTTGGGCAATGACTCCATTAAAAGGTGGAATTGCAAATGTCATGTATAATGATAAGAATAAATCTATTTTGTATTCTTTTAAATGTGATTGGGGAACCAAAAAAATATATTTTGATGGTGTAGAAGAAAATACTTTTTCCATTAAAGAGGGTGTTTTCTATGTAACTGGAAAAGGAAAAATTGAACCTTATACTTCATTAAAAATTATTTCAATGAAACCAGGTGCGATAAAAATGCTTTATGGTCAATTTAAATTTAATTATATCAAAATGGATTATATAGTACCGCTGTGTTCTCTATATTGGGATAGTGATGATAAGCAAAAATAAATTAACAAACCCGCTTAGGGAGTTTTTTATTATGCTAATTTCATAAATTTCCAACTATTGACTAAAGTTATTTATGAGGAATGTATGAAAAGAATTATATTAATCAGCCTAGTTAGTCTTATTTTAACTGGCTGTGGTGATGATAAGGTTACTAAAGAGTATCTCGTCGGTGATTGGGATTGTAATAATGAAAAATATGAAAGCAAATACGATTCAAAATTCAAAGAATATAATGATTATTCTTTAAAAAGTAGTGAGCAATTTAAACAATCTTATAAAATTGTTGATGATGTTTTAATGTCAAAAATGGCTGATAAGAATGCGTTTGAACTTGATTTAAATAAAGTTTACAGTAATTTAAACTTGGAAGGGAAAACAGATAATTGCAATTACTCAATAAAAAGAGATCTGGTGAAGAAAGCAAACAACAAATTTAGTTGGACAGAAGAAACATTTTTTGATTGTACATTCGATAAAGATAGTATAGATAAATTCAAGACAAAAAGAGAAAGAATCTGCACTAGAATAAAATAACCATTGACTGGTCTAGTTATTTGATTGTATATTTTAAGAAGGTGCTCAACACACCTAAACAACGAGCGGACTTCCGCACCCGATAGATTAGCGGTTTTTTTACGTCCAAATTTTATGGTCGGGTGGCGTGCATAATACAATACCGAAAGGGAATAATGCAGGCTGTCTCGTTGCAGTGTTGAAGCACCCGACCTCCCTCAATCAACATGGGGGATAATAATAAAATCAACGAGGATGTAGATATGTCAATAACAAAATTAGAAACAATTCAGTTTCACAATCAACAATTAATTGTTCTTAATCACCAAAATAAACCGTACGTAGCAATGAAACCAGTTTGTGAAAATATTGGTTTGGATTGGGCTGCTCAACTTAAAAGAATCAAGCGCCATCAAGTGTTAAGAGTAGGTATGGTCATCATGACCACACCTTCAAAACAAGGTTTACAAGAGTACGTTTGCTTACCAATTTCAATGATCAACGGTTGGCTTTTTGGTATTGAAACTAGTCGGGTGAAACCAGAAATTAGAGCTACATTAGAACAATATCAGCTTGAATGTTTTGATGTTCTTTATAGTCACTTTATGCCCAAAGTAGCACAACAACACCCTAATACAATTTCACTCGAACAACAACAAGCAATCCAACAAGCTGTCAATGAAAGGGTTTATAGAACAGGTGAAAGGCATCAAGCGGTTTATTCAAAGTTTCATCAGCAATTCAAAATTCCTCGTTATCAAGATTTACCAGCTAGTAAATTTGACGAGGCGATTAAGTGGTTAGGCGGTATAACAATGAGGGATTATAAGGTAGTTAATATCGATAATTTAAAACGACAATACAATTATATAGCAACAATTCAGGAATATTATTACAGAGTAGTTGATTTATATAATGATTGTTTTGCTGATTTTCTCAATAAAAATAGTCCGCATTTACACTACAATTTTTCAACAGCGCTAAATAAGATACAAGTTAACTTGGGTTTATCAATGAATTTTGTTCGCAGTGAGCTGGATATTTGTAATGCAAAGAAAACATTAGTTTAATCCTTTTTAACGCATTGATTATTAATAATTAATTTTAACATAATAAAAAAGGGTTATTTTTGGTAAATTGGTTAATTTTTAGTTATAACAATGCGTTATGTTTGATATAATCTAGTTCACCGCTGCATAAGTGGTTTAGAAAGTTTGCGCAACGGGTAAAGTTACCGTCACGGGATTTAACGCTGCATAAGCGGTTTAGAAAAGTAAGTGATGATTTTGAAGATTTAACAGAATAATACTAATTTATTTATTGAAAACCTAAAGCTCGCAATTGCGGGCTTTTTTTATGTCTGGAGAAAACAAATGGCTCAATATACAGAAGGGAATATCACTTACACCGTTTCGCTTGAAATGAAAGAGTTACTGGAAAATTCTAGAAAAATCATGCAGGAAATGAAAGAATTAAATAACAGTGGTTCTAAAGCTTCTAAAGGTCTTGAAAAGCTTGAATCTTCCGCTCAAAGTGCTGGTAATTCTCTCGGTAAATTGACAAATATTGCTAAGGCTGTATCTGCTGCGCTAGTATCAAGTACAGTTATCGCCTACGCTCAAAGCTGGAATGAGTTAGAAGATCGTATTCAAAATACTGGCGCAACTGCGTCACAAACTAAAGACATTCTAGACCAGCTTTTGGCAACTTCTGACCGTAACGGTCGTACTATCGAAGAGTCGGCCGAGCTGTATATCCGTCTTTCTAACTCTATGGGTGAGCTGGGTTATAGCACACAAAGCACAATATCTTATATTGGCTCAATGTCAGACTTATTTACAATCAATAAAACTAGTGCAATAGGTGCTGAATCAGCTATAAATGCACTCACTAAAGCCCAAATGAGAGGTAAGCTCGCTGGGGTTGAGGCAATGACGGTATTTAGTAATATGCCAAGTGTTTTAGGAACATTGACTAATTATCTAAAGAAAAATGCTAAATCAACTGCTGATGCTGAGAAGATTACTGAACAATATGTTAAACAATTAGCTAGTGACGGCAAATTATCTATACAAACATTTACTGATGCGCTGATAGACTCTAATGTTGAACTAGATGCACTTGCCGATAACATGCGAAATACTGTAACTGACGGTATCAACCGTGTTACGAATAATCTTAAAAAATATCTTGGTGAATTAAATAACTCAACTGGTGCGACTAAATTACTCGTAGATTCGTTAATTTTAATGTCTCAGCATGTCGATATACTAATGACGGGCGTTGGTGCTTTAGCTGCCGTTTATGCGGGTAAATATATTACATCATTAGCTAGTGCTACTAAGCAGAGTGCTGAAAAAGTTATTAATGATATAAAACTAGCTCAAGCTGAAAAAGCAGCAGCACAAGCAGCGTTACAACAAGCTAAAGCTGAAGTTGCTCACTTAAGAGCGGTTCAGCAGTCATTAACTTCACAACTAAAGTTGGCGCAAACAGAAACAACTAGAAACTCAATTAGAAAACAGTTAAAAGCTAATACGGAAGCCTTAACCGCAGCAGTAAACAATGAAACAGCAGCGCAAGCACGATTAAATACAGCAATAAAAGCAACCTCTTTTGCTGCTAATGGTTTACGTTCTGCAATGGCTCTGTTGGGGGGACCAGCGGGCATGTTATTATTAGTTGCTGGTGGAATAGCGTCTCTTACATCTAAATCAAAAGATGCGGTACCAGAATTGCGAAATTATGCAAAATCGATTGATCAGATTAAAGAGTCTTTAAAAGGACTAAATAGTGTTCAGCTAAAAGGAAAAATTGCAGATTTAAAAGGTGAGGCTAAGTCTTTTAATAAAGAAATTTCCGATCTAGAGGAAAAAGCAAGGTTACTTAAATATGCCCTAAAAGTTCAACAAAACCCTTCGCTTTGGGGGGTAGATGGTAATAATTTATTAGCAGCTAAGCAATTTGGAACAATGGAGGAAATCCTAAATAAATTAGATCAGCTTTACGCTCAAATAGATAAAAAACGAGAAAATTTAAAAAACACTGAAGATGAATTAAATCTAGCAACAAAACGATTAAAAGAATCAACAGATAAAGCCACAAAATCAGGTAAAAAACTAACAGAAAGCTGGGATAAAGCATCTAAAGATAATATTGATAAAAAAGTAGCAAGTTTGTCAAAAGAGCTTGATGTTGCGACGTTAAAAGCAGAAGACAATAGTGAAGCGGCATTTATTTTAGATGGTCTTTATTCCGCTCTCGGTGATAGTGCTAATGAATATAGAGAAGACTTGAAATTACTTGCGCTGGGTCAAACAGAATTTACTAAGCTCACTAAAAATCAAGCCGCTGCATTACAGCCGTTAGTAATGCTTTTAAAATCATTATCAGCAGAAAACGACAAGATAAAAGCAAGTAGTAAAAAAGGCACAACAAAATCCTACGCCGAAGAAGTTAAAGAACTTAGCGATAAGCTAGAAGTTGCTAAACTCGAAGCTAAGGGTATGACTGTTGAAGCTGAATTACTTGCCATTACTCAAAAAATGGGTAGTAAAGTTACAGCCGAGCAAACAGCAAAACTAAAAGAGTTAATCGAAACCGCACAAGCTTATAAAGAACTTGGTTCATTAAAAAGCCCAATTGATGTTGAACAGGATTCGTTTAAAAAATCAAAAGAGTTGCTCGATAAACTACACAAACTTGGCGAAATTAAGCAAGCCGATTATAACTCTAAACTTGAGCAATTAGAGCAACAGCATCAAATAAACATGGCTAAAATTCAGTCAGAAGCTGTTGTATCTAAAGTTGACGACGCTGTAGCACAAGTTGACCCAGTACAAGCCCTTAAAAATGAGAATGATAGAAAACTCGCTTTGATTCAAGAATTCGAAAATCAGAAATTACTGACAGAAGAAAACGCCATTGCGCTTCGTGAGGCAGCTAATCGTCAGTATGAACAAAACCGCATCAATGCTCAATGGGAAATATGGCGCAATCAAAATGATGCTAACGAGTTTCTTGCTTCTTCACTCGAAGGACTGGCGAGCAGTGCAACAAGTACAATTTCAGGTCTAATGTCAGGAACAATGACAGCAACACAAGCAATGCAGAACTTTGCTAACGTGATTCTGAACGAAGCGATCGGGTCGTTGGTTCAAATGGGTATGCAATACGTTAAAAACGCTATTGTAGCTAAAACAACATCAGCAGCAACTACAGCCACCCAAACAACAGAGGCAATTGCATTAGCAGCAGCCTATAAACCTGCAGCAATGCTTGCGTCAATTGCTTCATACGGAGCAGCGGCAACGACGGGTGCTACTGCATATGGCACGGCAATAGGTTTAATGTCGGCAATACCAATTGCTGGAGCGCGTAAAAATGGTGGTCCAACATATGCAGGTTCAATGTATCGTGTGGGTGAGGATAATAAACCTGAAATCCTTATGCAGGGTGGGAGGCAATACTTAATACCAGGCGAAAATGGACGAGTATTGAGTAATCGACAAATTACATCTAATCAAGGTCAGAATCAAAATATACAATGGAATTTTATTGTAGAAAACTATGCAAGTGGTGTTGAGGTTAGCGAACCCTCTATTGACAATGAAAATAGAATTATCAGAACCGCAATCAAACAAGCAAAGCAAGAAGTTGCTAATGATATTAGTAGTCATACGGGAGAAGTCTGGCGAGCTATGTCAAGTTCGACTAATATTCAATCTAAATTGTAATTGATATTAAATAATAAATTTCATACCATTACTTAAAATTTAAGAAGATGGTATGAAAAAGATCTTATTTTATATATTGATGTTTCTGTTTTTTGTTTTTACTGGTGATGAATTGCAGTCAAAAGTTGATTCATGTAAATCAATACCAAATAAAGAAAGCCCTAAAACGGGCTTAATTTATTTATCTTGTACAAATCTATCGACCACAATAACTTTAGTCATAGAAAAAAGAGGTGTTATTTCCATAATTCCACCATCAGTTTTTCTTGCAAATATAAAAGGTTTATAACCAGTATATCCGCCATAAGAATTTTTAGCGTTTACATCGACCTGAACCATCCAAAAGACAGTTTTTGTTGATGCACTATATGCTCTTACTGGTTTATAAAAAACAAATTTTGCTGAATCAGGATCTTTTAGTGAGGTAGCAAAAAAATTGCGTATTAGTGATTTATAATTAACTGGCAACTTTTCAGGATGTGAATTGTCAATTTCTTCTTGAGTTAAGGTATAATAAGTTTCTTGTTTTGAGGTAGTACATCCGGTTAAAGCAAAAACGCCCAAAAATATAGCTGTAAATAATAGTTTTTTCATAAATTATTTCCTAATTAGTTTCCAGTAAATTGATACTATTTTATTTCCATAAATAAATCAATACTATCAACCGTTAAATTAACATAGCAATAAATTAATATTAGTTGACTTTATTTGTTAAATTAATATATATTCTAAAAAGGTGCTCAAAACACCAAGCGACAAGCGGAAACCGCGCCCGATAGAAATGCGGCTTTTTTATATCCAGATTTTATGATCGGGAGTGCGACTAATAAAACACCCTCGGGGGAATACGTCCGCTGACTTGTTGCAGTTTTGAGCTCCTGATCGCCCTACTCAAAATAGGGTTAATAATAAAAATCAACAAGGATATAGCTATGACAAATCAATCATCTATCAATTTATCAACATTTATTTTTGATAACTCACCAGTAAGAACATCTGAAATTAATAACCAATTATGGTTTTTAGCTAATGATGTTTGTTCAATTCTTGAATATAAAAATCCTCGTCGAGCAATTGAATTACATTGCAAAGAAAAGGGTGTAACAAAATGGTACACCCCTACAAAAGGCGGTAATCAAGAAATGATTTATATTAATGAGCCAAATTTATTTAGGTTAATCATAAAAAGCAAACAAGCAAAAGCTATAAAGTTTGAAGAGTGGGTTATGGAGGATTTATTACCCACAATTCGCAAAACTGGCTCATATTCGCTAACTATCAATTCAGAACAACAACAGCAAATCAAGCAAGCGGTAAATGAACGTTCATTTAGAACAGGTGAAAGGCATCAAGCGATTTATACCAAGCTTTATGAGCAATTCAAAATCCCTCGCTATCAAGATTTGCCTGCTAGTAAATTTGATGAGGCGATTAAGTGGTTAGGTGGTGTGCACTCTCGAAGCGGATTATCTGATGAAGATTGGTATGATTTAGCATGGTTATATAAAGCCGCTGAAAGAATGCGATATCAAATAGAATTAATAGAGCCTGCATTGAGAGTGATTGATTCAGGTTTTAGAGGGGCTTTCTATTCAATGGCTTGTGAATATAAGCGGACTTTAAATGATGCTAGAATAATCATTAATAGAGAAACAGCGCATATTGAAGCCAAAAATATTATCGATAAATGGAACAATGTTTTGCCAGTTATTAGACATGTTTAACCCTTTTTTTAGACCCTTTTTTAATATATTGATTATTATCAATTAATTTTCATGTAATAAAAAAGGGTTATTATTGGAAAATTGGTTAATTTTTAGTTATTACAATGTGTTATATTTGATATAATCTAGTTTACCGCCGAGTAGGTGGTTTAGAAATAACAAAGAAAGGCTGGAGTTATTCCCCTAAGGTTTACCGCCGAGTAGGTGGTTTAGAAAATATTCAGCCTAAAAATATTATTGATAATTGGCATAGAGTTTTGCCAGTTATAAAAAATAGTTAATTCTAAATTGTTATATAGATTTGTATGCAAGCATTTTTTATTTAATTATGCTTGCATTTTTATTTATATAGTTTATTATGCAAGCATGTTTAATAACGAGATGCTTGCATGAATAATAAATTAAATAAAGAAGATACAAAAGAAAACAACAAAGTAACGGGTAAGTCTGCTGGTGGTTTGGCAAGGAGTCAAAAACTAACGCCAGAGCAACGTAAGCAAATTGCTAAAAAAGCTGCGATTGCTAGATGGGGTAAAAAACCTTTAAAAGCAATTCGTAGAGGAAATTTTAAAGAAGATTTTGGCATTGATGTTGATTGTTATGTTCTTGATAACGAAATCAGTACAGCTGTTATCAGTCAAAGAGGTATGGCGGAAGCGCTTGGTTTAGCTGGTGGTGGAGGAACAGCTTTTATTCGATTCACTAGTGGTGCAACTATTGGTAAATATATTGGTCCTGAGCTTGAGAAAAAAATTAAAAATCCTATTGTTTTTCAAAGCTCTACAACTAAAAGTTCAGGTCCGGAAGTCATTGTATATGGATATGATGTTACAATTTTAATTGATGTTTGTGAGGCAATTTTAAGCGCTGAAAGAAACGGTGAATTAAAAGTTAATCAAAAACATGTGGCCGATCAAGCTAAAGTATTATTATCCGCATCAGCAAAATCAGGAATACAAGAATTAGTTTATAAACTAGCTGGTTTCGACTCAACTAAAGAACAATTTGTTCAGGCATTCAAGAGATTTGTTGTTGAAGAAGCTAAAAAGTATGAAAAAGAATTTCCTGTTGAGTTATATGTAGAATGGGCTAGGATTTACAATTTAACCATTCCTTCAAGAGGTTGGCCTTGGGAGTTTAAAACTTTAACAATAAATCACATTTATACACCACTTGCAAAAAGCAACGGTAAAATTCTAGAATTATTGAGAATAACAAAATCAAAGGGTGGTGACAGAAAAGATAAACTATTCCAATTTTTGAATGATGTTGGGACTCGAGCATTAAGAATGCAACTTGGTCGAGTTCTAGAAATGGCTGAATCCTCCAAAAATAAAAAAGAGTATGAACAAAAAGTTATTGAACGATTTGGGGGGCAGGCTGAATTAGATATAGTCCAAGAAGAGTAGTATCTTTTTTTAAAATTAATACCCAAAATTATCAACAACCCGCTTAGGCGGGTTTTTTTATTATCTAAAAAACAGGAGTGATAATGAATGATTATCCATTAGAGCAAAAAACAGTGCAGCTAAGCACTTATTCAAGAC
>NZ_JAFNOK010000018.1:0-25760 GCF_026536305.1 Gilliamella sp. B3892 | reverse complement strand
GCGAGGCGCTGCTTTGTCCGGAACAAATCAGCGCCGGTGCGTTAAGACCGAACGAAGGCGGAGGGCAGTCGAAGACCGCTTTGGGCGGTGCTGCGTGGGGGTTATTAGGGGGATTTCGCACCAAATCCCCCTAATTCGGACGCAGACACCGAAATGAAAATATCAACTAATTTCCAGCGTCCGAAACCTACAGATCACCCCCCCACAGATAAAAACCTACAACTTCTTACCCCTAATCAATCCGTTTTATAAAATGTTTTATTTTAAATCCCATTGCCATTAATGCGGCAAAATAGATGATTATGCCGGCGATTACCAATAAGAGTAATCGTCCTACACGCATTAGCATTGTTCCGGTTGACCAATTTGGTAGGAGTTGTGCGCCAAACCATAATACGGCTGACATGAGTATGACTGCGATGATCACTCGGGTTAAGAATAGATACCAACCCGGTTGCGGTTGGTAGAGTTGCTTTTTGCGTAATTGCCAGAAGAGTAATCCGGCATTAAAACATGCAGCCAGTCCGATTGATAAGGAGAGTCCGGCATGCTGTAGTGGTCCAATAAAAATCAAGTTCATCAGTTGGGTTAAGATAAGGGTTATTATGGCGATTTTTACCGGTGTTTTGATATCTTGTCGGGAATAGAAAGCCGGCGCCAGTACTTTGATTAATATCAGTCCAAGCAAGCCTATTGAGTAGGCAACTAATGCCCGTTGTGTCATTAAGGTGTCAGTTAAGGTGAAGTGTCCGTACTCAAATAGGGTTGAGATTAATGGGCCTGATATGACCCCTAAAGCGACAGTACTAGGTAGAGCGAGTAAGAAGCATAAGCGTAATCCCCAATCTAATAGCTCGCTGTATTGCTTTTGATCGCCGTTTGTGAAGCTTTTTGCTAATGACGGTAATAGTATTGTGCCTAACGCTACGCCGAGTACGCCTGCGGGGAACTCCATTAATCGGTCGGCATAATACATCCACGAAACTGATCCCGATACTAAAAACGAGGCGAAAATGGTGTTGATAATCAGTGAGATTTGCCCCACTGAAACGCCTAAAATCGCTGGTCCCATTTGTTTTAAAACTCGCCATACGCCGCTGTCTTTAAAGCTGATGCGTGGCAAGACTAACATGCCTATTTTTTTTAAATAAGGGAGCTGATAAAGGAGTTGTAATATGCCTCCAACTCCAACAGATACCGCCAATGCCAATACTGGCGGATCGAAATAAGGGGTGAGAAAGAGCGTGAAAATTATCATGCTGATATTAAGCAGCGTGGGCACAAAGGCCGGAACTGAAAATCGATTCCAGGTGTTAAGAATTGCCCCAACCAGCGATGCTAGTGATATAAAAAAGATATAAGGAAAGGTGAGCCGTAATAAGGTGGTGGCAAGTTCAAATTTTTCGGTCGAATCTTCCAAAAATCCCGGCGCAGTTAACATAATGATAAAAGGGGCGGTGAGCACACCAATTAAGGTGACCAGCGCCAGTACCAGTGTTAATAAGCCTGATACATAAGCGACAAAGGTGCGGGTAGCGTCGATGCCTTGCTGATTTTTATATTCCGCTAAGATTGGAACAAATGCTTGCGAAAAAGCGCCTTCAGCAAAAATACGTCTTAATAAATTAGGCAGTTTAAAAGCAACAAAAAAAGCATCAGTTGCCATGCCGGCGCCAAAAAAGCGGGCGATAATTGCATCACGCACAAAGCCTAATACTCGTGATACCATTGTCATTGAACTGACTGTTGCTAAAGATTTTAAAAGATTCATAGATGATTTTTATACAATCTTAAAGGGTTGGAACAGATAATGATACATAGTCTACAAACTATTGCTTTAAAGCACCATGCTTTTTTTATAAGCGCTGGTTTCGATTTTACCGTCAGCAGTGTGCTGACGGCGGATAACATTAACGATCTTCAAGAGGAATAAATGGTTTAAGCTGACCGATGTTTTTATAGGCAGGTCGAATAATTCGGCGGTCATCAAAATTGAGCTCTTCAATTCGATGTGCACACCAACCGACAATTCGGGACATGGCAAATAACGGGGTGTAGACCTCTTTCGGTAAGCCAATCATGTCATAGACAAATCCGGAATAAAAGTCGACATTAGCGCAGACCTGTTTTTTGGTTCGGGCGTTTTTTCGATTAACAATGGCATTAATGGCTCGTTGTTCAAGCAAGTTTAAAAAATCATACTCTTTTACTCGTCCCTTCTCTTTAGCCAGTTCGTACGCCATTTCTTTAAGTAACACGGCTCGTGGATCGGATACAGTGTAAACCGCATGTCCAATGCCATAAATCAGCCCTTTTTGGTCGAACACTTCTTTATTTAAGATGCGTTTTAAGTAGTTATCAATTTCGGTAACATCAGTCCAATCTTGGATCTGTTGTGCGAGGTGTTTGAGCATTTTGCCGACTTGCAAATTTGCCCCACCATGCAAGGGTCCTTTTAACGAGCCGATACCGGCAGCAATTGAGGAATAAGTATCGGTGCCGGTTGAACTGGTCACCCGTACGGTAAAGGTTGAGTTATTCCCGCCGCCATGTTCGGCATGAATTATCAAGGCGAGATCTAATACTTTCACATCAAGTTGCGTATAACCTCCGGAGCCTTTCATCATATATAAAAAATTTTCAGCGATAGAAAAATCTTCATGCGGGTGGCGAATATGTAACGATTTGCCTTTGGCGCTATGGCTTAACATGTTATAGGCATAAGCAATGATCGCCGGAAATTTGGCAATTAAGTCAATTGATTGGCGCATTAAATTGTCTCGAGAGGTGTCATCTGCCTGTGGGTCATGGGTGTACATTTCCAGCACGGTTCTTGCTAAGATGTTCATCACATCGTGACCTTCGAGCTGCATAATGGCAATTTTGGTCTGTTTTTCCAGCGCCATTGATTCGCAAAGTAATCGGGAAAAGTCACGCAGTTCTTCCGCATCCGGTAAATAGCCGGATAAAAGCAGATAAATGGTCTCTTCAAAGCCTGTGCGCTGCTCTTTTTGAGCATTATGTACCAGATCGTCAATATTAATCCCACGATACAATAATTTTCCGTCAATCGGTTTTAATACACCATTATCTAACCGCTCATAGCCTAGCACGTCGCCGATTTTAGTTAATCCAACCAGTACACCTGTGTGATCAGCATTACGTAAACCACGTTTGACATTGAATTTTTCGAATAGCTGCGACTCAATTTTGCTGGTGTTTTTAATGGTTTCAGATAATTTATAAACCAAAAACTTCTCTTTCATTTTGTTTACCGCCCTTGTTTTATAAGTTATCAATTACCGCTTGGGTAAATTGACTTGTGGATAAGGGTTGCCCATTTTGCATAAAGCGGGCTAAGTCTGTTGTGGCTTTTCCTTGCTGAAATAGTTTTTCCATAGCTTGAGTAATCAGTTGCCCTACTTCATACCAACCTAGATAATCAAACATCATCACGCCCGATAATAACAGCGAGGATGGATTGGCTTGATTTTGCCCGGCAATATCCGGTGCTGTGCCGTGCGTTGCTTCGAAAATCGCATGCCCGGTCAGATAGTTAATGTTTGCCCCCGGTGCAATGCCAATGCCACCAACTTGAGCGGCAAGTTGATCGGAGATGTAATCACCATTAAGATTTAAGGTAGCCACAACGCTGTAATCTTGTGGCTTAAGCAGCGTATTTTGTAAAAAGGCATCACAAATCACATCTTTTATAATCAGTTTGCCGGATGATTTGGCCGCTTGTAAGGCTTCATCGGCAAGAGCTTGACCATTAGCTTTGGCCATTTTGGCATATTGATTCATGGTAAATACTTCATTGGCAAACTCGCTTTCGGCTAAGGCATATCCCCATTGTTTAAATCCACCTTCGGTAAATTTCATAATGTTGCCTTTATGCACTAATGTGACTGACGGTAATTGATGTTGTAAGGCGTATTTTATCGCTGCACGGATTAATCGCTGCGATCCCTCAATCGATACTGGTTTAACCCCAAATGATGAGGTTTTCGGAAATCGCACTTTGTTAACGCCCATTTGCGTCGATAAAAATTGATAGAATTTTTCGGCTTCGGGGGTGCCTTGTTGCCATTCGATGCCCGCATAAATATCTTCGGTGTTTTCCCGAAAAATAGTCATATTGACCTTTTCCGGATGTTTAATCGGTGACTCTACCCCTTTAAACCAGCGCACAGGTCGTAAACAGACATACAGATCTAATTCTTGCCGTAATGCCACATTAAGTGAACGAATTCCTTCACCAACCGGTGTCATTAATGGACCTTTGATCCCGATAAGATAGTGTTTAAAGGCATTGATAGTCTCTTGCGGAAGCCAGCTACCGGTGAGGTTGTAAGCTTTTTCGCCCGCCAGCACTTCGCACCATTGTACGCTTTTCTCGCCGTGATAAGCTTTTTTAACGGCAGTATCAAATATCGTTTTGGCTGCTGCCCATATCTCTTTGCCCACGCCGTCACCTTCAATAAAAGGAATGGTCGGATGATTTGGTACGATTAACTGTCCTTTTTCAATTAAAACTTGCTGTTTCATCGGGTTTCTCCCTGTTATGTTTAATTGTGGTTAATTTGGGCTTTTAGCTTATTTAGGGCACTGCCTGCTTTATACCACTCAATTTGTGCTTGATTGTAAGTATGCGCAACGGCAAAACTGTCAGTGGTGCCGTCTTGGTGGTGAAGCGTTAAGGTTAGATTTTTGCCCGGCGCAAAATCAATTAAGCCGGTAATACTGATTTGGTCATCTTGCCGAATTTTGTCGTAGTCATTTTTATCAACAAAGGTCAACGCTAACATGCCTTGCTTTTTAAGGTTGGTTTCATGAATGCGAGCAAATGATTTAACCACAATGGCTTTTACATTTAAAAAACGAGGCTCCATAGCAGCGTGCTCACGTGAGGATCCTTCGCCGTAGTTTTCTTCGGCAACAACAATCGAGCCTAAACCTTGGGCTTTCAATTTTCGGGCTAAGGCCGGAACGGGCATATACTCGCCGGTTTGTGCATCTAACACACAATTGGTTTTTTGATTAAAGGCATTAACCGCGCCAATTAGCATATTGTTAGCAATGTTATCTAAATGCCCTCGGAATTTAAGCCATTGACCAGCCATTGAAATATGATCTGTTGTGCATTTGCCGGCGACTTTAATTAACAGCGGTTGCGATACAATATCTTGTCCGTCCCAGGGTAAAAAAGGCGCTAATTGCTGTAACCGCTCTGAATTTGGGGCGATGTGAATGGTAATGTGGCTACCGTCAGCTAGTGGCTCAATATAGCCGGCATCATCAACAGCAAATCCCTGTTTGGGTAGTTCATCCCCAAAAGGCTCCGGCAGTTTAACTTGTTGTCCTTGTTGATTAACAAGGCTATCAGTGAGTGGATTGAAGCTTAGCTTGCCGGCAATCGATAATGCCACCACAATTTCCGGTGAACAGACAAAAGCATAGGTATTTGGGCTACCGTCATTACGTTTGGCAAAATTACGATTGAATGACGTAACAATGGCATTTTTATGTTCATCTGCCACATCATCACGCCGCCACTGACCGATACAAGGACCACAAGCATTTGCCATAACTGCCGCCCCGGCTTGCTCAAAACGCTGTAAAATGCCGTCTCGTTGTGAAGTATATTTTACTTGCTCTGAGCCGGGATTGATGATCAATTTCGCTTGCACTTTAAGCCCTAATTGATTAGCGCTATCAAGCACTGATGCCGCCCGCATCATATCTTCATACGATGAGTTAGTACATGAGCCAATCAAGCCAACTTCCATGTTATCGGGATAATTGTGCTCCGCTACAGCAGCAGCTAAGGTTGAGATCGGATAGGCCAGATCGGGGGTAAATGGACCATTAACATAAGGCTCGAGTTCAGACAGGTTGATATCGATGACCTGATCATAGTAGTTTGCCGGTTGCGCTAACACGGCCGGATCGGCATTAAAGCAGTTCATTAAATCTTGAGCTAAATCCACCACCTCTTGCCGCCCTGTCATCGCTAAATAGTCGGCTGATTTTTGGCTATAAGGAAAAATAGAGGTGGTGGCACCCACTTCGGCGCCCATGTTACAAATAGTCGCTTTGCCAGTTGCCGATAACGATGATGCACCTTCGCCAAAATACTCGATAATTGAGTTGGTGCCCCCTTTTACCGTTAAGATCCCAGCCAGTTTTAAAATCACATCTTTAGGTGAAGCCCAGCCGGATAATTTACCGGTTAGCCTTACGCCAATAATTTTTGGCATTTTTAGTTCCCACGGCATGCCCGCCATAACATCAACAGCATCCGCCCCGCCAACACCAATAGCTATCATAGATAGCCCACCGGCATTTGGGGTATGCGAATCAGTGCCTATCATCATTCCACCGGGAAAGGCATAATTTTCAAGAACAACTTGATGAATAATGCCGGCATCGGGTTTCCAAAAACCGATGCCGTATTTGTTTGATACATCCCGTAAAAATTGATAGACCTCTTGATTATTGCTTTGCGCAACAATCAGATCATCATAAGCATTTTTGTAAGCTTGAATCAGGTGATCACAGTGAACGGTAGAAGGCACAGCAACTTTGTTACGCCCGGAATTCATCAATTGTAAAAGCGCCATTTGTGCTGTGGCATCTTGCATTGCCACACGGTCGGGGGAAAAATTTACATAATCCTCACCTCGCTGATAAGCTTTGAGTTTCTCGCCTTCGGCAAGGTGGGTATAGAGGATCTTTTCGGTTAGGGTTAAGGGGTTTCCGATAGTTTGGCGGATGTGGTCAAGTTTTTGTGGATAGTGCTGATAGATGCGTTTAATTAAATCGAGATCGAAAACCATAATAAAAACCTCACTGCTTATATATCATACTTCGTGAAATATCATTTATTTTCAAACTGCATATTTATGCCATTTTTGTGACTAAATATTCACACACTATAGCACCAAATTTTTTTAATGCAATCGGACTCAATGAAAATTTATTATTAGTGACGAGCAACGGTTTAATCGCTGAAATTGAGCTAATACCAGCATTTACACCGCCTTGAGAAATATACTATCGAATTATTGAGGATTAAGCTCATCAAAGAAAATATAAAAATAGGCTTTTTCATAAGTAATAATAATGTAAAAAAGTTTCAGAAATTACCTACGTTTGAGTATAAAAAAGACGCTCAAAGCCTTGTTTGCCTGTATAATTAATCTATGCTAAATTGTCTTTCCGAACACTATTCAAACGTACTTTTTTTATGAATCAAACAAAAAATCAATCGCCAATACCTAGTGGCGGTTTTTTAAATACTATTGAACGAATTGGTAATAAAATTCCGGATGTAACAACGCTGTTTTTCTACGCTTTAGTTATCTGTTTTGTGGCTTCTTGCCTCCTGTCTTTTGTGAGCTTTGACTACATCAATCCGGTTACCCAGCAAAAAGTAGCAGTCGTTAATATGCTATCGCCGGATCATCTGGTGGTATTTTTAACCAAAATGGTGAACAATTTTGTCTCCTTTCCGCCACTCGGTATCACTATCGTTGCCACTTTAGGGATTGGTATTGCCGAAAGTAGTGGCTATATCCATGTGCTACTTAAAAAGTTGTTAGCGGTCACACCCAAAAAATTAGTGACCCCGTCGGTTATTTTTGTCAGTATGGTATGCCATATTGCATCAGATTCGGCTTATGTGATTTTAATGCCGGTATCAGCAATGATGTTTTATGCAACCGGCCGTCATCCACTTGCCGGTATTGCCGCTGCATTTGCCGGATTAGCCGGCGGTTTTAGTTCGAGCTATACGCCGTCAATTATCGATCCCATTATGCAAGGCTTTACGCAAAGTGCGGCGGAAATTATTGATCCTAGTTATCAAGTCAATGTGCTTTGTAACTACTTTTTGAGTTTTGGTGGGACGTTTTTTGTCTTAATTGCTTGTTGGTTTGTCACCGATAAAATTGTTGAGCCACGTTTGCAAGCAACCATGCCATTAAATAAAGATCTACAGTTAGATAATATTGCTGATTCACCGGCAATCACGCCAATTGAAAATCGTGCTTTTAAAGTCGCTTCTGTGGTTTTTTTAATTATCGCCATTGGCTTAGTTTTACTTTTATTACCGAAAAACTCGTTATTACGTGCGCCGGACGGCAGTATGACCAGTAATCAAGCGCCGATCATGCAAATTATCGTTCCGCTATTATTTGTCTTTTTTGCGATTCCGGGCTTGATTCATGGGTTTATCACTGGCGCCTTTAAATCGTCACGTGATATTGTAAAATCAATGGAAAATATTATTAAATCACTGATTCCATTTATTGTGTTTGCCTTCTTTTGTGCCCAATTTTTATATGTGTTTTCACTCTCTCAAATCGGAACGTTAATTGCTATCGGCGGGGCTGAGTTTTTAAAAGCATTACATCTGCCTTCAGTTGTCACCATTTTTGGGGTGATTATTTTAACCAGTATGCTTAATGTATTAATTACATCAGCGTCGTCAAAATGGGCAATTTTAGCGCCAATTTTTGTACCTATGTTGATGTCAGTTGGCATATCGCCGGAATTGACGCAAGCCGCTTATCGCATCAGTTCAGCGGTTAATGTCAGTACGCCAATGTTTGCTTTTTATCCGTTAATCATTGCTTATTGCCAACAGTACTGCAAACAAACCGGCGTGGGTACATTAAGTTCGATGATGATCCCTTATACCGCAGCCTTACTGATTGCTTTGACGATAAACTTACTGCTATTTTGGTTTTTAGGTATTCCAATTGGTTTTGATAGTGGTTATGTCTATCCGCCAATCGAAAGTTAATTATTGATAAGGACGCAAACAAATTATGAATATGACTGAACAATTAGTTGAACGTTTTTTACGTTATGTCAGCATTCCCAGCCAAAGTGCAGCGGGGTGTGCTCATGTTCCTTCAACACCGGGACAAACACAGCTTGCCAAATTACTTGAGCAAGAGTTATTGCAACTGAATTTACAAGATGTGCATCTTGATGAACACAGTATTGTTACAGCAAAATTAGCCGGTAATGATCCTTCTGCCCCAAATATTGGTTTTGTCGCCCACCTTGATACCGTTGATGTGGCGCTTTCAGATAAGATTAACCCTCAGCGTGTCACTTTCACCGGTCAAGATATTTTATTAAACAAAGAAAAAGCGATCTGGTTTTGCGTTGATGAGCACCCTGAATTGATGAAATATCTTAATCAAGAGTTAATTGTCACCGACGGCACAAGTGTACTTGGGGCGGATAATAAAGCCGCTATTGCCGTGATAATGACCATGTTAGATCAGTTACAACAACAAAACCGCCCGCATGGCGATATCTATGTTGCTTTTGTGCCTGATGAGGAAGTGGGGCTTAACGGTGCCAAAAAACTTGATTTAACACGTTTTAAACCTGATTTTGCTTATACCATTGATTGTTGCGAACTGGGTGAAGTGGTGTATGAAACCTTTAATGCAGGTTCAGCAACCATTGAAATTCAAGGGGTATCAGCTCACCCTATGTCAGCCAAAAATGTGTTGGTCAATCCAATTCGAGTCGCTAACGATATTATTAACTGCTTTGATAGCTTCCAGACGCCTGAGCACACTGAAGGTAAAGAGGGCTATTATTGGTTTAATGATATTGTTGGCAATCAAAGCACCACTACGTTAAAAATGAGTATTCGAGACTTTGATTTAGCCAGCTATCAAGCTCGTAAAGCCTATATTCAAGAGGTGATTAAGTTAATTCGGGTTAAATATCCAAAAGCCAAAATCGAATGTCATATTACCGATACCTATAGCAATATTGCTAACTATTTAGGTGAAGATCGCCGTTGTATTGATCTCATTTATCAATCCTTTGAATTGCTCGGTATTAAGCCTAATACCATTGCCATGCGAGGAGGAACAGACGGTTCAGCGTTATCAGCACGTGGGTTAACGACACCAAATTATTTTACCGGTGCACACAATTTCCACTCATGTTTTGAGTTTTTACCGCTATCTTCTTTTTTGAAATCGTTTGAAGTCACAATGAAAATCATTGAGCTGTCTGCAAAAGGGCAGTAATCTTATCGGCAATAATCTTCTTAAAGAGGGAAGCACTTCCCTCTTTGTTTATATTAATTGTTTGAAACGTCATGGGTAGTTTAAGGCAATTTGATCTTTAGATAATCACCTTAAGACTTTTTAGGTGTTATAGCTTGTAACTGGCTGTCAGCAAAAAGGCTCTTGGTGTGCCGGGCATGCTATTTGAGCGCCAATATTTTTTACCGAATAAATTAGTCACAGCTAGCGTAATATCGTACGATTTGCTTTGATAACCGATAGCACCATTCCATAAGCCATATCCTGCTCGCTTATAGAGATTTTTGTCATCGTTATACATTGAGCCTTTATAATTAAACTCCAGCTCGGTAAACCAATTTTCGGCAGGTAGGTATCGAACGTTGACATAACCGCTCTGTTTGGCTGTATTGGATAAATATTTGCCTTTATTAGCCGGGTTTTTGTTATCTTTATGCACTTTCGCCTGCTGATAGCCTATACCGCTATTGATATACCATGATGAGCTGAGTTGACCAATTAGGCTAAACTCCACACCTTGGCTTCGATCGCTACCTCTAACCTGCCAATTATAAGGATCGTTGACAGCATCAGGTTGATAGCGCACATTGTAAAGTTCAAGATCATAAAGGGCGATTTGAGATGAGAGCTTATCACCTAACCAATCGCTTTTAATGCCAATTTCATATTGGCGTGAATATTGGGGTTTATCATCATAAACCGTTTTGGGGTCAGTAGAGAGGGTAATTAACCCACGTCCGCCATACGGCGAAAAGTTTTTACTGTAAGAGGCATAAAGGCTTTGCGATTCGATTGGTTGCCAAATCAAACCAACTCTTGGGCTTAATGAATGACCGCTATAGGAGCGACGTTGATGTTTTAGTTCATCATTGGAGGCAAATTCATAATTATCATAACGCAATCCGGCAAGTAACTTCCACTGGGTTGTAAAGCTGATTAAATCTTGCCAATATAGCCCTTTAGAAATCGCTTTGTGATTCGTTTTTGTATTCAATTTATTGTAATGTGACTTTTTTGAGTACCAGTGAGGATGAAATGGATCGACCACTTCCGGATAAGCACTGGTTAAAGCAAGTCTGGGTTGGCGTTTTTCAATGTTGTATTCAATTCCAACTAACATTTCATGCTCAATACTAGCGGTGTTAAACTTGCCCATTAAATCAAGCGTATTACTATAGGTTATGTTAGCCGTTTCTTGCCATGCTCGTCGAAATTGTAATTTACCGGGATAGTTGCAGGCTTTACCATTACTCAATTGACCATTTACCGAACAATAACTCCCACCATAAATATGGTCAAAATTTTGTGAAGCTTTGCGGTATTGATTGGTTAATTTAAGCGACCAATCATAATTTAATTCAAACCCCATGACTGAACGTAATGAACGATAATTATCTTTCACATAATCATCCGGGTGCGCATAAGCAGTTTTTATCGATACGCCTTTCGGTAAATCATAATATGCCGGTGCTCTATCCGGACGGCGCCATAAATTATCATGGGTATATTGTACTAACCAACTAAACCCGTCGAGATTATCATACAGTATACTTGGCGATACCATGGTATCTCGTTGCTTAATGCCTTTACGGAAACTATGGTCAGTTTGATGATCGATAGTCATCCGTATTGCCAATTTGTCGGTTAACACCTGATTGATATCAACCATACCGCCGTATTTATCCCATGAACCACCACGCAAACTCAATGTGGTGGGAGAATCGAAATTAGCTTGTTTACTAATCATATTCACAATACCGCCACCCGATCCACGCCCATAAAGCACAGAGGCTGGACCTTTTAATATTTCTACACGTTCAATATTGGCAGTACTTTGTCTGACCTGACCACTGGCTCGTACACCGTCACGATAAATATCACCCGAACTTGGCGAAAATCCCCTGATTTTTATGCCTTCATCACGCATATCATAAGTGGTATCAACACCGGGCAACTTATTCACCAGTACACTTAAATCGTTTTGCCCATAAATTTTTTCTTGTTCAAGGTTAATACCGTTTATTGTTTGAGGAATATCTTTGATATCAAGAGGCATTTTGGTTGCGGTTGCTGATTTTTTTAGCCGTTGATCATGACTATCGGTAATGGTGGCAACAACTTTCATTGTTTCAATCTTAGCCTCATCTTCCTGTTGGTCTTGTGCAGTTGCGATAAAAGAGGCTGTACCTAATACCCCTAATACGGTTAATTGATTAACTAATTTCATTGTTTATCCTATCATCGATTGTTATAAGTGATTTCATTCACGACTTGATTCACAATTAATGATAATGATTATTATTTGCATTGCAACTTATTTTATATTTTTTAACCAATTCACTATGCAGTGTTACGTTTAATTTATTGATATAAAATATTATTTTGACATGGCTGTGGTAAATACAAAAATGCGGGAAGTTTTATAAGATATCATTAACCAACAAAGAATTTAGCATTGGTTGGCATGATCGGTCAGCAAGCGATATACCATTCGTTTTAAATAAAATGACAAGAGAACTCGCTTTATCACAATAATTTTTATCGTTGCTTGATAATGTAAAATATTGAAGGAGGAAAGTGGTGGGTCGTGAGCGATTCGAACGCTCGACAAACGGATTAAAAGTCCGCTGCTCTACCGACTGAGCTAACAACCCATTTTTGAATAGAATTACTGACGTCTTATTGATTAAGGCTTCAAGCAATTTCGGGTTGCTATAATACTTATAATTATCAAGCTTCGCAACCCTTTTATTACTATTTTTGTTTGATAGCTGGTTATTTATACACTTTATTTCAACGAAGCGAGTTTCTTTCTCGCTAAATCAGCGATATTTTTATCTTTAGCGTATTTACTAACGACTTGTTGAAAAACAGCTTTTGCATTTTTCTTATCACCTTTATCAAGTAAAATTAACCCTACTTTATAAAGGCTATCAGCAGCTTTAGCTGAAGTTGGAAAATCTTTTACTACAGTTGCATAGTAAAATGATGCATTATCTTTGTTACCTTGTTTATAGTTAAGCTGCCCGAGCCAATAATTGGCATTAGCTCGGTAATTAGACTTTGGGTAAGCTTTTAAAAACCTTTCAAATGCAATAATGGTGTCATTAGTTTGTTGGCTATCATTAACAAATTTAACGATAAAATTGTAATCTGTTTTATCATTCCCTGAAGTTGTCCAACCTACAACACCTGAAGCATCATTGGGAATAGCGCTTGAAGTTGGTTCGCCATCATTGGACTGTGAAGAGGTATTGTCACCAGAAGAGAATCCGGAACCATTTGTCATTTGCTGTAAAATCATTTTCTGACGTTCTATGGTCTGATTCAGTTGATGTCTGGTCTCTTCTAATTGACCGCGAAGCATATCGACATCAGCCTGTAAATCACTTATTTTTTGTTGATTCTGTATAAGTAATTGACCTTGTGCTTGAACTGTTCTATCGATATCTGAGCTACCTGCAGCACAACCATAACCTGCAAATGAAAGAAATAAGAACAACGTGAATATTCTTTTATACATATTATATCAACTCGGTGTGAACTTAAGAAAAACGGCTGAAAATCAGCCGTTATATAGTGGTATTAATAAGCTTGGTATACAATTACAGCACGACGGTTTTTAGCATAAGCTGCTTCGTTGTGACCTAACACTGCTGGCTCTTGTTTACCATATGATCTAACGGTGATTTGAGAATCAGAAACACCATTACCTTGTAAGTATGCTTTAACAGCATTAGCACGACGCTCACCTAATGCGATATTGTATTCTGGTGTACCACGCTCATCGGCATGACCTTGGATTTGTACAGAAACTTGAGGCCAAGTACGTAAGAATACTGAATGCGCATTTAATAATGTTGTATAATCAGGTTTAACATCATAACGATCGTAATCGAAATATACTGTGTTAACTTGTTGTAATTTTTGAAGTTGCTCTAAAGCTTGTTGTGTTAAAGTAGCGTTAGCATTACCACCATTTTTGTTGCTGCTATTAGATGAACATGCAGTTACAGCGATTAATGGTAAAGCAATCGCAGCTACTTTAAGAAATTTAGAAAATTGCATTGTATTAACTCCTTTGTGTTTGAATAAATTGTTACTTATTATTTTTTAATTCTAACCAACTTCAAAGTAATCGATGTTACTAACTAGAAAGATTAGAGCTATATATTATAACGACCTTAAGCTTTACACAATTTTAATCATTATAATATTGAATAAATTTTAACCGTTCTCTAATAAATAAGGTGACCATGCCGGGAATGTTACTTGCCCGTCAGTTGCCGGTAGTTTTGCTTTAAAGTTACCATCGGTCGAAACAAGATTCAAAATTGTCCCTAAACCTTCAGATGAACTATATATAATCATCGTACCATTTGGCGCTATACTTGGTGTTTCATCCAAATAAGTATCAGTTAATCGTTGATAAGTACTGGTTGCGAAATCATACCGAGTAATATGTTGCTCACCATTATTGGTTGAAATCAAAGCGAGAAACGAACCGTCCGGCGCCACACGTGCATTTTGATTTTGGGTATTTTCCCAAGTTAAACGTTGCGATTCACCGGTATTGATATTAATTGTATAAAGCTGTGGACGACCGGCCTGATCAGAAGTATAAACGATTGTTTGATTATCTGGCATCCAAGATGGCTCAGTATTATTACTACGGCCTGATGTGATACGCGTGATTTTCTTCGATCTTAAATCCATTACATATAAATTCAAGCTACCGTCTTTAGATAACACCAATGCTAATTTGCTGCCATCCGGTGAAAATGCCGGTGCGCCATTGTGTCGTGGGAACGAAGCGAGAGTTTCAACCGCTCCACTACCTAGTGTTTTTAATACTAAAGAAGTGCGATTATTTTCAAATGTTACATAAGCTAACTTTTTACCGTCCGGTGACCATGTTGGTGACATGAGGGGATCTTTTGAACGATGTACCGTGACTTGATCATATCCATCATAATCTGATACCCGTAATTCATGTTTGAATTGACCTTTAGTTGTTTTCACTACATAGGCGATTCGAGTTCTAAAGGCACCTTTGATACCGGTTAACGATTCAAAGATCTCATCACTAGCAGTGTGAGCGGCATAACGAAGCCAGCGTTTTTCAATAGAAAACTCATTGCCAGCTAAAACTTCACCAGGACGATTGACGGTATCAATTAATTGGTAGTTAATTTTATACTTGCCCGATGCATCAGGTTGAATCGAACCAACGACAACGGCTGTAATACCAATATTACGCCAAAGCGCCGGATTAACTTCTGAGGCAGTAGTTGGTCTTTGAGGCATTGAAGCAACATCAATTGGGTTAAATTTACCACTATTACGCAAGTCAGAAGCAATAATATCATTGATAACTTGTGGAGGTTCTCCACTTCCTATCCATGTAAAGGGAACAACAGCGATTGGTTTTGCAGAACTTATACCATCAGTTATAACAATCCTTACTTCTGCATTAGACATCACTGTATAAAATAAAACAAAACAAGTTATCAAAAAGCGAGAAGCAAATTTGATCATCTTAAATTCCTTAATAAAAACGAAATACATTGATTTAATAAATTAAAAACGCAATTAAATGTAACATCAAATTGTTAAAAAAATTAACATATCGCATTCATTATTAGCTGTTATTACCCTTTATCATATATAAATATTTTTTCAGCGAGAAAGATAGCCGATATTGAGTAACAAGTCTAGAGTATTTAAAACAAAAAATTACGATATGTTTACAGTTTTTTTGTGGTACTAACTTTTAACAGTCTAGAATTTGATATTATTATTTTAATTTATTTGCTTATACTAATCTGATTTAAGTCAGGTTTAAAGTGTTTAAGAAGATATTTTTTTAAAAATCTGTAATAAAAAATAGAAACTTATAAAAAAATTAATTGAAGCTATGAAGAAAATTGATCGGTATTGCTTAATATAATAAAAATAGACATCACAAATCTTACTTTTGGCAAGTTTCGCAATAAAAGGTATTACGCTGTCCTATACGCTTTGATTTTATTTCAGTTTTACAGTTTAAGCACGCTTGTCCTGAGCGCCCATAAACTTGTAGTTCTTGAGCAAAGTAACCCGGTTTACCGTCAGATTTTAGAAAATCTTTTAACGTCGTACCGCCTTGCTCTATAGACTGATTCAAAACCTGTTTAATTGCTACAACTAATCTTTCAAATTCTGCCCGTTTTAAGGTATTCACTTTTCGATTTGGATTAATGTGTGCCATAAATAGTGACTCAGAAGCATAAATATTGCCAACGCCAACAACGATATGGTTATCCATTATAAAGTTTTTGATTGGCACTTGGCGATTTTTGGCTTTGTCTAATAAATAGTTAGCACAAAATTCATCACCTAATGGCTCGGGTCCTAAATGTTTTAACTGAGTCACATCATCGATAGATTCAGCCCAAAGCCATGAGCCAAAGCGACGTGGATCAGTATAGCGCAAAATTACGCCATTATCTAATACCAAATCGACATGATCATGTTTTTGGACAGTTTGTTGATTTTGCAAAATACGTAAGCTACCTGACATTCCTAAGTGAATCACTATCCAGTTATGCGTTAACTTTAATAGCAGATACTTTGCTCGCCGTTGCACATCTAAAATAACTTGCCCATGCGCACCACTTATTGCCTCATCGATAGGCCACCGCAATTTGGGCTGCCTAACAATGATTTGTTTGATAGTTTGCCCTTTTAAGTAAGGCAATATACCTCGTCGGCTTGTTTCAACTTCTGGTAATTCAGGCATAATATTCCACTTAGTTGTTAAACATATCCGTTACCCACGATGGCGCTTGTTGTGTCGGCGTCAATTCATTATTGGCTGAACATAAGCTTTGCGGGTTGGTTGTCCATACCGGTAAAGTACGTCCTCCACTGCTACCGTCGCATTGCCATTGACCATTACTGTCGATAGGCATGGTAAAGATATTTTGCGGTAACGGTTGCAGCAATTGTTTCGGTGGATTGTTTTGTAAGTATTCACTATAAATTTTTAGTGCACCTGTCGCACCAGTTAATTTCATTGGTGTATGATCATCAAGCCCAATCCAAATGACCGCAACATTTTTGCCGTCAATCCCGGTAAACCAGCTATCACGTGAATCATTACTTGTGCCGGTTTTTGCCGCTAAATTAAATGAGCCATATTTAGCTTTTAATGATCGAGATGTTCCCGATGCGACCACTTGTTGCATAGCGTAAGTTGTTAGATAAGCCGACTGTTGAGATACCGCTTGAATTTGTTGTGGGTAGCTTTGATAAACAAGTTCGCCTTTATCAGTCAATACATATCTTAAAATTGTTAATGGTGAGCGCTTACCATTATTTGCGATAGTTTGGAACATTTGCGCTGTTTCAAGTGGTGTTAATTCCAATGCACCAAGTAATCTTGACGGTAAATTAGGGATCCTGTCAGACGGTACGCCCAACGATTGAAGTGTATTTTTGGTCGCATCAAGCCCTAATGCCATACCGAGATTGACCGTTGGTACATTAAGAGAAAGTGCTAAAGCATCAACCAACATCACTCGATCACGAAATTTACGGTCGTAGTTTTTAGGTTGCCAATAAGAACCATTATCGAGCTTAATTGATAACGGGCTATCATCAAGCCAAGTGTTAAGTTGATAATGGTCGGGTTGCCCAAGCGCAGTTAAATAGGTTGACGGTTTTGCCAATGAGCCTATTGCTCGTCTTGTTAACCAAGCACGGTTGTAACCAGGATAACGAGGCTCAGCACTACCAATAATAGACCGAATTTCACCGGTTTCACGGCTGACAATCACCATAGCTGTTTGTAAATCTTTGCTGGTCGATTTACGTAATGTTTCAATCTGATTGGTGACCGCTTGTTCAGCTGAAGCTTGTGCCACTGGATCGAAGGTGGTGAAAATTTTCATTCCGGAGAGATGATCTGCTTTATCCCCTAACTGTTTTCGCAGTTCACTTCGAACAACTTGCATAAAGGCAGGTTGTGGAGAAATCACCCCGCCTTTAGGTAAAACCGAAAGTGGGCGCTGACTTAATAGATTGTATAGCTCTTCATCGATAATACCTTGTTGCTGAGCCAGTTTTAACACCACATTACGGCGTTCGGTAACTTGTTGTGGTTGAGTCCAAGGATTATATACCGATGCTCCTTTGACCATACCCACTAATACCGCTTGCTGATCTAAAGTTAATTCATTAACCGGGCGACCAAAATAGTAAAGACTGGCTAACGGAAATCCGTGAATTTCCTCAGCACCAGCTTGACCAAAATAGACTTCGTTAAGATAGAGTTCTAAAATACGCTCTTTGCTATAACGCGCATCTAAAATTAACGCCATATAAGCTTCACGTAATTTACGACTTAAACTCCTTTCATTGCTCAAAAACAGATTTTTAACTGTCTGTTGGGTTAAGGTGCTACCACCTTCGGTGCGACCGGTGGTTAAATTCACATAAATAGCCCGACCAATGGAGTATAGACTTATACCATGATGCTCATAAAAACGCTTATCTTCGGTGGCAATGAGTGTTTGTAACAACGAATCGGGAAACTGTTTTAATGGCACAAATAGCCGTTGCTCACCATTAGGCGAATGCATCATGGTGATTAATTTAGGATCGATTTTGAGTAAACCAAAATCTCGTCCGGTATCTAAATTTGTGATGCGGTCGATGCGGTTATCATAAAAGGTAATTCTAACGCGAAAAGCTTGCTCTTCACCGTCAGGGAACATGAATGGTCGGCGATAAATTTCTACCGCATCATTAGATACAATGAATTCACCGGGACGGGTTGCTTTACTATCTTGCTGACGATATTGTGCGCCATTAAGCATGGTCACAACATCACTTAAACTGTAATCGCTATCCGGTTCAAGGTCGATAATTTGCCCATATACTGCCGCAGGTAATTCCCAAACATTACCTTCTATTCGCTCTTTAATTTGTTGATCAAGATAGATGCCGTAAACAACAGTTACGGCCATAAAAATCAAAAAAAGTTTGAAGATTAATGACCAAAATCGACGCCATAAAGATCTCTTTTTATTTTTTGATTTTTTCTTAGCTGATTTTTTTTGGGTTGATTTATTCAAACTACACCTAACAATTACACTGTATAAAATTAGCTTATAATAACACAGTTTTTTAGCCAGATATCTGCAAACTTTTTGTAAAAAAGTGGCGCGCCCACAATATATTATCTATAAGCCAAAGTTAAAACGTTAGTTGCGATTGGATCTGTTTCACTTTTGCTAAGAACGCTTTTTTAGATTTACCGGTTAAACCTTCATTGATCGGTAAACTTGCCGTTAATGGGTTAACAGGTTTGTTGTTAATATGCAGTTCAAAGTGTAAATGAGGGCCGGTTGAACGCCCGGTATTACCAGATAGACCAATTTTATCACCCTGCTTCACTTGTTGCCCTTGTTTCACCAGAATTTTATCTAAATGCATGTAAGTTGTCATATATTGGCGACCATGTCGGATAGCCACATAGTTACCAGCTGAGCCGCTATATTTAGCGATAACAACTTCACCATTTCCCACAGATAAAACAGGAGTGCCCCTTGATACGGCAAAATCGACACCATTATGAGGTGTGACAACTTTGGTTACAGGATGTAAACGTCGAGGATTAAAGCCGGAAGATACCCGAGCTTGTTTGGCTAGCGGATAACGGAAAAAGCTTTGTGATAAACTTGCACCATTGACATCATAGTATTTGCCGTCGTCAGCTAAAATAGCATAATAATCTTTAGTGCCATTTTTGAATCTAACGCCCAGAAGCTGACTTTTGGATAAGCGATCACCGTGCTTTTCACGAGTTAAGACAACTGAGAATTTATCGCCGATTTGCAGTTTGCGAAAATCCAATCGCCACTGTAATGCACGTGTGATAATACCAATTTCATTACTGGTTAAGCCACTTTTACGCGCATCAGCCACAAAACTGGATTTGATAACCCCGGTTATGACTTTATTTTCTTGTGAAACGTTTTCTGCTGTCTCGGACGTTTCAACGAATTTATCACCTGATTTCTCATAAACTCGGATGTTATTGCTGGAAATTGCCCATGTCAGATTTTGTAAATTATGATTATCATCCGTTGTCCAACTGATTTGCTGCCCTATTCTTAAATTGGCCAGTTGTTTATATTTATTGGTCAGCAAAAATACATCTTTTTTGCTAACATTATAACGTAACAAAATCGCATGTAAGGTATCACCACGAGAAATCGTATATTGAACAGTATTATTATCTTTGCCATCAATAATTTCATCAATTTCATCTGGAGCTATCTGATCTTCCGGTTCATCTGAGGACTCAGTTACATTGTCAGAGTTTGATTGAGCTTCGGCAATTTCAACTCGCCCTTCACCAACATCTATCGCAGATTTATCAGTAACGGTTGTTTGTGCCTGAGAATTTAAAGGAACATAAACAGTACGTCCAAAATTTAATGGGCGCCATAATAGGATGAATAAGATAATAATAACCAGAGATCCTAATATTGAAAAATAAGGAATTTTAAATTTATTCTTTTCAATATTAAGTGATTTAATCTGCCGTACCAAAATTAACCTTAACTATTTATCATCTAAATTATTTATCATTCAAACAATCCAACAGTTGCTCAGTTAATTTTAATAAAAATTGTGAATAAGCATCTTTTGTTACAGCAATGCCTGTTCCTAATGGATTTAATTCTCCAATTCGTACATCAGTTCCATTCACTAACTTTTCAATAACTGCAGGGCTAAACTGTGGTTCTTTAAATATACATACTGCTTGGTGTTCTTTTAACTCCTGTTGAATTGCATACAATTTTTGAACACCAGGCTGGACTGCTGGATTTATAGTAAAACTTCCTAGATTCTTTAATCCGAACTGTGATTCAAAATACCCATAAGCATCATGAAACACAAAATATCCTCTATTTTGTACGTTAATTACTTTTTTTGCAATGATTTGTTCTGTATCTGCCAGTTTTGTTGTGAATTTGTTTAGATTTTCATCAATTAATACTTTTTTATTGGGATATAACTTAATAAGTTGGTCATGAATGGTTTGTGCAATCACTCTAGCTATCTTTGGCGATAACCAAATATGTTCATCATACTCGCCACGATGATGATGTTCTGACAGGTCATCTTCTGCATGATCGTGATCATGGTTATGGTCATGCTCTTCATGACTGGTACGTAATAACGGTTTAATTTGTGCAATATCCATAAGTTCAATTTGTTTTTGCTTATCGATATTTTTTAATACGGTAGGCATAAATGTTTCCATATCTTCGCCAACCCAGATAATTAATTGCGCATTTTTAATTTTTAGCAGATCTGAAGGCTTTAATGAATAAGTATGCGGGGAAACACCGTCGGGCAATAAAATTTCGGTATCAGTGACATTCCAAGCAATAGCTTCTGTGATAAACCCGATAGGTTTAACAGATGATATAATTTTAGCTTGAGCGTAAGTGGTCATTGCGCCAATAGCAAAGCTAAAACCAACGATCATCAAGTAATTTGCTAATTGTTTTATGTTTTTATTGATATAATTTTTCACATCATTATCCCATATTTATAAAATATGATAGAATAGATTCCCATAATTGTTATAATATAACATAACATTTAGATCAGCAAGGGCTATCAATAATATGACTCAATTAATCAAGCTTGATAATGTGTCGGTCGAAATAAACCACCAAAAGATATTATATGATGTTTCATTATCGATTAGTCTTAATCAAATCATTACGGTACTTGGCCCAAATGGTGCAGGTAAATCAACCCTCGTTAAAGTGATCTTGGGGTTAATGGATCATACTTCCGGTACCATTGAACGCTTGCCTAATTTAACCATTGGATATGTACCTCAATCAATTAACTTAAATCCAACTTTACCCATTACCGTTGAGCGTTTTATGCGCTTAAATAAGCAATTAAGCAAAAACGACATTGTAGAGACTTTATCTTTGGTCAAAGCTGAATACTTATTTAAGCGCTCAATGCATCAGTTATCGGGTGGTGAACTTCAGCGGGTTTTGCTTGCGCAAGCATTAGCAAAACGGCCTAAACTGTTAATTCTTGATGAACCAACTCAAGGGGTCGATGTCAATGGGCAAGTTTTGTTATATGATCTTATTGCTGATGCTAAAAATGTATTTAATTGCGGTATTCTAATGGTTTCTCATGATCTGCATTTGGTTATGGCTAAAACCGATGAGGTAATTTGTTTAAATCATCATATTTGCTGCTCCGGAACGCCAGCTATTGTCTCTAACGATCCTGAGTTTATCTCCTTGTTCGGTCAACATGGCGCATCACAAATTGCTTTATATAAACATCATCACAATCATCAACACGATTGCTGTAAACAACCTGTTGAACAGACTAAACAGATAAAGTTACCTGATTTTGGAAGGAAAAATAATGATTGAGTTACTGCTCCCGTCTTTATTAGCTGGTTTGTGTTTAAGCTGTGTAACTGGCCCATTAGGAACCTTTGTTGTTTGGCGAAGGATGTCCTATTTTGGTGACACATTATCGCATGCAGCTTTACTTGGTGTAGCGTTTGGATTCTTGCTGAATATCAATCTTTTTTATGCCATTATTTTTGTTACGTTGATTTTAGCTTTAGGGTTAATGTGGTTGGAATCACAAAAACAACTACCGATTGATACCCTACTCGGCATTTTGGCGCATAGTGCATTATCACTAGGTTTGGTGGTCATTAGTTTAATGGATAGCATCCGTATCGATCTAATGGGCTATCTATTTGGTGATCTATTAGCTGTCACCATGCTCGATGTATACCAAATCTTAATTTGTGTTTTATTTATTGGTTTAATGCTGTTGTGGCGTTGGAATCATTTTCTATACATAACAGTCAGTGAAGAGTTAGCCTTTACTCAAGGTATCAATATACAATTTACTAAACTGCTGTTAACACTATTATTGGCTTTGACGATCGGCATAGCAATGAAATTTGTCGGGGCTTTAATTATCACTTCATTATTAATCATTCCCGCTGCCACCGCAAAATATTATGCTAAAACGCCTGAAGCAATGGCGCTTATTGCGATTATTATCGGTATGCTTTCCGTTATAGGTGGCTTAGTTTTTTCGCTTATTTATGACACACCGACAGGCCCTTCAGTGGTATTGAGTGGTACTTGTTTATTTTTTATTTCGTTATTTTTAGCTAAGTTTTTATTAAGTGAAAAAAACCAATAAAAATAACCAATAAATAAGAAAAAACAAAACATTTTTTGCGAGCAAAGTCGCATTTATCATTAAGTTGAACTTAATATTTATCTAAACGCGATAAATTAAAGAAAGTTTTTTATACTTAATGGTGCAAATTATGTCTCTTGCGATTGTCTCAACCCGTGCTTCTATCGGAATACAAGCACCGCAAATTAATGTCGAAGTACACATTAGTAATGGATTGCCAGGTTTTGTGCTGGTAGGGCTACCTGAAGCAACGGTGAAAGAAGCAAAAGATCGGGTTAGGAGCGCCATTATCAATAGCGGCTTCACGTTTCCGGCAAAGAAAATCACCGTTAACCTTTCACCCGCTGATCTTCCTAAAGAAGGAAGTCGTTTTGATTTACCTATAGCTATCGCTATTTTAGCTGCTACAGAACAAATTCCGGTAGATAATCTGGCACAGTATGAGTTCTTAGGTGAGTTAGCGCTTTCGGGCGATATAAGAGCGGTTAAAGGCGCAATTCCGGCGGCAATAGCATCAAAGAAAAATCATCGTGTTTTAATTATTTCAGCTGAAAATCAATCTGAATTATCTTTGATTCACCATAACAATACATTAATCACCACTAATTTATTACAACTATGCCAATATTTATATAATGAAATCAATTTGCCCATGGTTGAATATCGTGATCATAACGATACTGGAAATCAAGTGGAAAAATTAGAAGATATTGTCGGTCAGGAACATGCTAAAAGAGCGTTGGAAATTGCCGCTGCTGGTGGTCATAATCTATTATTAATTGGTCCTCCCGGAACAGGTAAAACAATGTTAGCAACACGTTTAACTTCGCTTTTACCGCCGTTATCAGATGATGAAGCGTTACAAAGCGCTGCAATAACTAGTCTTGTAAGTCCTAATGGTTCGATAAAAAATTGGCGTCAAAGACCGTTTAGAGCGCCTCATCATAGCGCATCAACCGCAGCCTTAGTCGGTGGTGGCTCAATACCTAAACCGGGGGAAATTTCATTAGCACATAATGGCGTACTATTTTTAGATGAACTACCGGAATTTAATCGTAAAGTGCTTGATGCCTTAAGGGAACCGATTGAATCGGGCGAAATAGTGATTTCAAGAGCCAATGCGAAAATAAAATTTCCTGCCAAATTTCAACTTATTGCCGCTATGAATCCAAGCCCAACTGGTCATTACCAAGGTACGCATAATAGAACAACGCCACAACAAACTATGCGTTATTTAAATCGGCTATCGGGGCCATTTTTAGATAGGTTTGATATCTCTATCGAAGTGCCATTATTACCTAAAGGGACACTTAGTCAGAAAAATATCGCAGTTGAATCAACACAGAGCGTAAAACAGCGAGTATTTAAAGCAAGAGAAATACAATTAGGAAGGAATAACAAGCTTAATAGTCAGCTAAGCGTAAATGAGATAAAACATTATTGTCTGTTATCGGATGAGAATAACGAGTATTTGGAACAAGCTTTGATTAAATTAGGTCTTTCAGCACGAGCGTGGCACCGAATTTTGAAAGTCTCACGTACTATTGCGGATTTAGATTCATCAGTCAATATAGAACGACAACATATTTCAGAAGCATTAAGTTATCGTTCTATGGATAGGTTATTAATTCAATTACATAAAAACATTGGGTAATCAATTAGTCGTCACTATCGACAAAATCATCGTTCACATCAACTTGAGGTTTCCCGCCTGATAGTGTGTGAAAACGTTTTGGTTTGTTGATACGAGAAAGGTATTTTAACCATGTTTTTTCAAAATCAGTAGATGCGTCTTTTTTGCCTTTGCAAACCGCAACAAAAGACTTTTCTTCAGCTGTAACAGGTTTTTTAGTTTCTGCATCCAGATCTCTAAAAGCACATCCATATTTCTCTAAAATCTGCGCTTCTTTAATCGTAAAATCACCGTGACGGGAAAATCCTCTCGGATAATTCTTATTATCAAAAAAGCGTTGTTGACTTATAAAACTTTCAGCCATGTTATATCCTCTAGATTGTAAAAGTAGTTGGGCGGGAATTATAATTGACTAAGTAAATCTGTAAACAAAATTCTTTTATTTGCTAAGATAAAAATGAACGAACGACTAAAATTAAGACAAAGCTATCATATTTATGGCAGGGGCGGAGAGTCTCGAACTCCCAACACCCGGTTTTGGAGACCGGTGCTCTACCAATTGAACTACGCCCCTAAATAAAGGTGGCGGAACGGACGGGGCTCGAACCCGCGACCCCCTGCGTGACAGGCAGGTATTCTAACCAACTGAACTACCGCTCCACCGTATTTGGTATGTATATATATAAAATTAAAAGTCTGGCGGCACCCTACTCTCACATGGGTAATACCCACACTACCATCGGCACTACGGCGTTTCACTTCTGAGTTCGGCA
>NZ_JAFNOK010000017.1:0-39872 GCF_026536305.1 Gilliamella sp. B3892 | reverse complement strand
GCCAAACATCCCTGTTTGGCGTGCTAACCTCACTCAGTTGTCGGCGCTTTGTGAAGGTGCGGGTTGGTGCATTTGTTTGTTTTTGTGAAAGGTAATAGTAAGCCGTTTAAAAAAGTAGTGGAGTTTAAAATACTAACTTTTTAAACCCTTTTTTTTAGCTAAAAATAAAACCATTAAAAATCAATATATTGCGAAAGCGTTAGAAAAAAGGGTTTTTAAACCTAAAATTGCTCTTTGTGTTTTTATAAACGGTGTTTATAGTATGTGAGATTCTACTTCACGGCTGCATAAGCCGTTTAGAAAGACCAGTTCTAACAGGCGCACTAGCTCGAACGCTTCACGGCTGCATAAGCCGTTTAGAAATGGCGACGTCATCGGTATTGCTGATAATGACTCTTCACGGCTGCATAAGCCGTTTAGAAAAATTTCATGCCCGTAATACTGTAAAACCGTTCCTTCACGGCTGCATAAGCCGTTTAGAAATTAGCAACATTATCAATATTGCTGATACTGCCCTTCACGGCTGCATAAGCCGCTTAGAAAAAAATCGTATGTATCTGTCGTAAGATAGAGCCTTTTATGGCTGCATAAGGGGTTTAGGATATTTTTGAAATATCTAAAACTTTTTGTTTTTATACGAAAACATCGGTGTTTTCTGAAAGTTCTTATCAATGCTTTGTGTTTTTGCTTAAACACCTATATTTTCTGAAACTTCTTTACAAGGTTTTATACTTTAATTGAGAGTTGCAGGTTTTTAATCCGTAGGTTTCGGACGCTGTTAATTGGTTGATATTTTCATTTTGCTGTCAGCGTCCGAATTAGGGGGATTTGGTGCGAAATCCCCCTAATAACCCTCTCGCAGCACCACCCAAAGCGGTCTTCGACTGCCCTCCGCCTTCGTTCTGTCTTAACGCACCGGCGCTGATTTGTTCCGGACAAAGCAGCGCCTCGCCAAACATCCTTGTTTGGCGTGCTAACCTCTCTTAGTTGTCGGCGCTTTGTGAAGGTGCGATCTGGTGCACTTGTTTGTTTTTGCGAAAGGTAATGGTAAGTCGTTTAGAAATAGTAGTGGAGTTTAAAATACAAACTTTTTAAACCCTTTTTTTTAGCTAAAAATAAAACCATTAAAAATCAATATATTGCAAAAGCATTAGAAAAAAGGGTTTTTAAACCTAAAATTGTCCTTTATGTTTTTATAAACGGTGTTTATAGTATGTGGGATTCTACTTCACGGCTGCATAAGCCGTTTAGAAAATGCTGGATGATGCATTCTTCAATGTAGAGTCCTTCACGGCTGCATAAGCCGTTTAGAAATAATTAATACGACCGAGGAGGATTTGAAAGATCTTCACGGCTGCATAAGCCGTTTAGAAACGACGGTGGCACAGATAAGCGCGGCTGGTGGGCTTCACGGCTGCATAAGCCGTTTAGAAAACCGCGAATGGATCGAAAGCGTTGCTAAAAATCTTCACGGCTGCATAAGCCGTTTAGAAAATTACAACCCAGATCGCTTTTATTTTTCTGATCTTCACGGCTGCATAAGCCGTTTAGAAAACGAACTGCTATACATATTCAATAATTGCCTGCTTCACGGCTGCATAAGCCGTTTAGAAATCGACGGAAGATCACGAGCTACGTAACCAGACATTCACGGCTGCATAAGCCGTTTAGAAAGTTTCAGTATTGCAAGACATTGCTTTTCAATTCTTCACGGCTGCATAAGCCGCTTAGAAAAAAATCGTATGTATCTGTCGTAAGATAGAGCCTTTTATGGCTGCATAAGGGGTTTAGGATATTTTTGAAATATCTAAAACTTTTGTTTTTATACTTAAACGTGGGTGTTTTCTGGAAGTTCTTGTCAGTGGTTTGTGTTTTTGCTTAAACATCTATATTTTCTGAAAGTTTTTGACAAGGTTTTTATTTTTCTAAAAGTTGCGGGTTTTTAGTCCGTAGTTTTCGGACGCTGGTAATTAGTCGATATTTTCATTTCGATGTCTGCGTCCGAATTAGGGGGATTTAGTGCGAAATCCCCCTAATAACCCCCTCGCAGCACCACCCAAAGCGGTCTTCGACTGCCCTCCGCCTTCGTTCGGTCTTAACGCACCGGCGCTGATTTGTTCCGTACAAAGCAGCGCCTCGCCAAACATCCTTGTTTGGCGTGCTAACCTCGCTCAGTTGTCGGCGCTTTGTGAAGGTGCGGTTTGGTGCATTTGTTTGTTTTTGCGAAAAGTAATAGTAAGTCGTTTAAAAATAGTAGTGGAGTTCAAAATACAAACTTTATGAACCCTTTTTTTAGCTAAAAATAAAGCCATTAAAAATCAATATATTGCAAAAGCGTTAAAAAAAAGGGTTTTTAAACCTAAAATTGCCCTTTGTGTTTTTATAAACGGTGTTTATAGTATGTGAGATTCTACTTCACGGCTGCATAAGCCGTTTAGAAACGAAGTAAACTGTATAATCTCCGTATGAATATCTTCACGGCTGCATAAGCTGTTTAGAAATCTGCATCAAGTAGATAACCCATTGAACCATCCTTTAAAGCTGCATAAGCTGTTTAGAAAAGCGATCAAATAAGATAAATAAGATAATCCCTCTTTACAGCTGCATAAGCCGTTTTACTCTGGCATTGAAACACCTTCAATATTCACTCAGTTAGGCTTAATTTAAAGGCAATTTTCTGAAAAAAATTTGCCTGCCTATAAGCTTGAGTATAAACTCAATAAAAAATGTAAAATTAGCAAAAAAGGAACATTAAGCAATGCGTATATTACATACAATGATTCGAGTAGGGGATTTACAACGTTCAATTGATTTTTATACTCGTGTAATGGGAATGCGGGTGTTAAGAACGAGCGAAAATACCCAATATCAATACTCGTTAGCTTTTTTAGGTTATGGTGATGAATCAACTAGTTCGGTGATTGAATTAACCTATAACTGGGGAACAGACAAATATGACCACGGTACTGCTTTTGGGCATATCGCAATTGGCGTTGATGATGTGGCAAAAATGTGTGAAGAGGTTAAGCAAGCCGGCGGTAAGGTAACCCGTGAAGCGGGACCAGTCAAAGGTGGCAGTACCATTATCGCTTTTGTTGAAGACCCAGACGGTTACAAATTAGAGTTAATCCAAAATGATCAGGCCGATAAAGCGCTTGGTCACTAAAATCCTATCTGATGAGATATCGCCGAAGTTCGGCGATATTCCCTTTTTATTTGATCTAACAATGTGTAAGCAGTGCAATCGGCACGAGACTGACTAGTAGTTACTTATTTTTGCTCAGCTAACAGGTCAGATAACAATGTTTTATGAACGATAGCTTGCTTTGATTGTTCTAAGCTGGATGCTGTAATAATGGCATTTAATGCTTGCAGTGATACATCAAAATCATCATTGATAATGACATAATCATATTCATTATAGTGAGATATCTCAGCTTGGGCTTTTGCCATTCTTTTATCGATGACACTGGCGTCGTCTTGTCCCCGTTTGATTAAGCGATTTTTAAGCTCTTTAAGTGAAGGGGGCAAAATAAAGATACTTTTTGCTTGGGGTAGCTGCTCTCTGACTTGTTGAGCGCCTTGCCAATCGATATCTAAAAAAACGTTAACGCCTTGTAGTAAACTTTGTTCTATTTCCGCTTTAGATGTACCGTAATAGTGATCAAATACCTTGGCATATTCGACAAAAGCATTTTCGTTAATCAGTGACTGAAAATGTTTAGGATCGACAAAATAGTAATGTTCACCATGCGTTTCACCAGGCCTAGGATCACGGGTGGTGTGTGAAATAGAGACTTTGGCCGGATAGTGATTTTTTTGCGCTAAATAAGCACGAATTAAACTCGATTTACCTGCACCACTTGGCGCAGAGATTATAAATAGGGTTCCAATATACATAGGTGTTTGCCACTTTTAATTTTGATAATCAGTTATTTAGATTGTCATTGAGACAGATTAAACGCTATTATAGCAAAGTTTAATCATAGATTGTGTCATATTATAGTTAAGCATCGCTGTTTATCGTATTGATAGGTGACTGAAATTTTACTTTAACGTAGGGTATTTCTGAAACTTCTTGACAAAAAGTGACCCGGTTTAAATCACAAAATGGAAAATCAATAATTACAAAACCTGTAATTATAAAAACAATAATCACAAGAACAATCAATTACAATAACAATGTTATATTTGAGGGAGAATTATGTCATTGTCATTTAAAGATGGCGTTTATGCCTGTATTCCAACGCTATTAGGCTATATTGGGATTGGTATTGCTGCCGGTGTGGTCGGCAAATCATCCCATTTATCGGTACTGGAAGTGACGTTACTGGCGGTAATTGTTTATGCTGGCGCGGCACAATTTATTATTGCCGGATTAATGCTGGTCGCAACGCCAATTACTGCCATTATTTTTACTGTTTTTTTAGTTAATTCTCGCCACTTTTTAATGAGCATGGCAACGGCGCCTGCTTTTCGTCAATATTCATTACTGAATAATATCGGAATCGGCACGTTATTGACCGATGAGAGTTTTGCAGTGGCGATGAATGCATTAAGTAATAAAGAGCCGATAAATGCCTCGTGGATGCATGGGCTTAATCTTACTGCTTATATTGCCTGGATTTTGTCTTGTCTGATTGGCGCGTTAATTGGTGAATGGTTGCCAAATCCGATGCAATTTGGTTTAGATTATGCGCTGGTCGCTATGTTTATTGGTTTACTCTATTTACAGTTGATCAGTGATAAAACTAAAAGCCTCAAAAATCGGTTGATTGTCATGTTAACCGTTGCGGTTATGTTAGTTTTATTGATGCGTTTTGTGTCACCAGAAATGGCGATTTTAATCAGTACTTTTGCTGGATGTTTTATGGGAATAGCAATGGAGCGTAACGCATGACAATTTATAGTTTACTTATTATTTTAGGATGCGGCATTGTTACTTGGCTACCGAGGGTGATTCCGTTTATGTTGGTGCGCAAATTACAATTACCGGATATTGTTATTCGGTTTTTATCCTACGTTCCTTTATGTATTTTAACGGCACTGTTTGTGCAAAATCTGTTTGTTGCAAAACAAGGGCAATTTCCTGATCTAAATATTGAATACTGCTTAGCAACAATTCCCACAGTTATTGTGGCGATTGTGACTAAAAATTTAATGTGCATTGTGGTTTGCGGTGTGGTGGCTATGGCACTGATTCGTTATTTTATGGTTTAAACGTTTATTGAAGATAAAAAAACAGGGCTATTGCCCTGTTTATCTGATTTGTGTTTATGTTCTTTCTTTATATTCAAGCTTTTCAATCGATTTTAGCATCTTAGCTGATTCGGCTGTTTGACCTAATTCGTTAAGATAGAAAGACATCGCTTTTTGATAAGCCACATTATTCAAGATTGCTTTTGGTTGCGACTTCCACCATTTGATTAACGCAAGTGGATCACTATTTTTAGACAACTGTTTAATGCGGCCAATGTAAGCGGCTTGTTTTAGCTGGTCTAAGTGAGAGTCACTATAGGCGTTGGTTTTATACATAGTCGGTAGTAAGTCGATTATGGCTTGATAATCACCAACTGAGTAATAGAGCTGATCGGCCAATCTTAACACTTCGTTGTTACGTGGTTTTTCATTTAACAGTTTATCGATTAAGACTCTGGCTGAACCATATTCATGATTTTTAAGTTGTAGTCTAACTTGCACTAATTGGAAAGCAAATAACTCTTTATCATCAACTACTTTGGCGGCTTTTTCTAACAACTGATTGGCGGAAATGATTTGATTGCTGTCAATTTGTGCTTGCGCTGCAAGTAGATAAGACAGTGCACTATTATTGGCGCCTTTGGCACTTTTGGTAAAGAGTTTAGCGGCTTGTTGATAATCCCCTTCAAGTAAGGCAATCTGCGCTTGTTCTAATTTCTTTCTTGATTTTTTAGGCGATTTAAAACGTAACCAATTACCTAATGCGGTTTTTGAATTGAGGATCTTTCTAAAAAGATAATTTAATAAATAGAGAATCAGCAGGGTAAATAATATGAGTATCACAAATGTATTAAAAGACATGCTGATTTTGTATCCCGCCACTTCAAATATGGCAGAGCCTTGATGTCCCTGTAATAGTGGTCCGAGGAAAAATCCGCCGACTAATACTAAGAAAATAATCAATATTTTTATCATTATTATTCTCCTATTTGCTCAGCATCGCACGTACACGAGTTTGCATTAATTTTTCCAGCTCGCTGATACTGGTCAGTTGATTAGGAACATCTTGATTACTTATCGATTGATGTTGTAATTTTGTTAAGCTATCTGTGAAGGCCTTAACACTTGATGCATTGCTGTCAAAGTAGGCATTGACCCAGGTCGCAGTGTCACTTAATGCTCGCTGATAAATAACATCTTGATGTCTTGGCACTGCTTGGGCAGCAATTAATAATCGGAAACGAATATTCTCACGCAGATTAAGCGACTGATCTAATGTTAACGGTGTTTGTAAGATTTGGCATTTTACAATCTTTTTTTCATCGCCGTCGGCTTTATCTAAACAAGTAGCAAAATTATTCTCGGTTGAATCTATTTTTTCAATTGTTATAAATTTACTCATAAATGATTCGGCATTACTGGTTAAATTGTTCGACCAATCTTTCACAGATGAGCTTACTTGGTTATCTTCGCTTGTTTGATCCGCTGATTGGGTAACTGATTGTAATTCTGTCATATTTTCACCAGTAGCAGATTGTTGCGGCTCTTGAGTTGACTCTGTTTTGCCTTTATCATCCTGCGTATTGTTACCCACTAACGGCAGGTCAGTAATTGACTCAGATAAACTCAGGAGATTTAAAATAATGCCGTCAGTATCAATAAAGCTGATGTGAGAGAGGGCATTTATATCATTAGTGATCGCTTGTCGGGCAGGCAATAAATTGGAATCGTCAATTTGTGCTAAGCTTTCATCGGCACTTTTTAGCAGTAATCGGGCGGAAGTGTAATCTTGATCATTCCATATCTTTCTACCGGCTAAATGGACTAGGTAGTTAGCTTGAGAAATCAGCCAAACATGATGATCGGTTGTGGACATTGCCGCTAATCGTTCATTGAGATTATGAAAGCTTTGTTCGTATAACTTGGTTGAGTCGTTAACTTGATTAACCAATAATTGTTGCGTTTGTTGTTGTTCGTTGAGTTTACGATCAACACGCTGTTCAAGTGAGGTTATTTTTTGATTCTGAGTATTTTGTGCTGTGGTGAGGGTATTTTGCAAATCATTTAAAATACTCTCTTTGGTGTTTTGTTTATAGTTAGCTAATTGGGCTTTAAGTGCTGAAATCGTTTTTTTCTGTTCTTTTAACTGATCATATCCGTAATAACCCATGGCACCGGCAAGGCAGACAGTTAACGCAATAGCTACTAAAGAGAGTTTTGATACAGGCACTTTAGCTTTATTGCTTTGCGCTGATGCTGAAGTGGTTTGTTCCATTTTAGCATTGGGTTGCGTATCATCTACTGGATTTTTTTTATTCTCTTTCATAGTCGGTTTCGCTTTGTTGTTGTTAGACATTTTGGGCGGTTGGTTAAATGAAGTTGTACTAATATTGGAAAGTGTTGCATTAGCGCTGTAATGTCTCAATGGCATAACTTACCTCATTTAACATTTTTAGTTTCATTTATGACATTATGGCATAGAGTTAATACTGTTTTAAACAAAATTTGATTATTTGCGCAGTCAATAGGCAAAACTTTTTGCCATTTTAGTTGTTTGGCTCGATGATAAATTCGCTCACTGCTTACAATTAATTGAGCGTGATTTTTATGCGCTGTTTGGCAATATCTTTCCAGTTGCATCAAATGTTCAATACTGGTAATGACGATAAGTTGTTGGCTGATATCTGTTGCTAAGATAGTAGCCGGGTAGTGAATTACTTGTCGATGATAACATGCTAAACGTGTAACGTCCATGTTGTGTTTGCATAGCTGTTGGGCTAATAATTCCCGCCCGCCATTACCACAAAGTATCAATGCTTTGCGACCTGCTAATGGTTGTTTTTCAAGTAAAGCTAAAAGTCCTTCGCTGTTTTCGCAAGTCGGGTAGTGGACAGTTGTTTGGCTTAATTGACGAAATAAAGTCGCCGATCTTTTGCCGACAGCATAATAGTTAATCTGCTTAGGAAAGTTAATCGACACCGCTTGCTGTTTAAGGATATGGCTAACTTGCGGTGATACCACAATTACTATGGCTGAGCTGTCTAATTGCGCAAGTTGAGCCGGTAATTTATCTAAATCTTGACCGGCTGAAATAGCAAAAAAAGGCAGATGTTTTGCCGCTAAATTGGCTTGGTTAAGTTGCCTTGTTAACAACTCGCCTTCAGGTGAAGGTCTGGTGATGTAAATCATCCGCCATTTAATTCCGCTAATATTGCTTTAGCACCTTGCGCTAATAAGTTATCGGCTAATTGGCGTCCTAATGCTTCAGCTTGAGTGAAATCACCGGTAATTTCGGCTTTGATCATTTCGCTGCCGTCTATTCGGCCTACCAAACCACGGAGGGTTAAACTATCATTCTCTAGTTGGCTCAAACAGGCAATCGGCACTTGGCAACCACCTTGAAGTGCAAGATTCATGGCTCGTTCTGCCTCAATACAAATTCGGCTATTTTTATCCTCCAGTGGCGCCAGCAGTTCGGATAACGTTTTATCATCGGCTCGGCTCTCAATACCAATTGCTCCTTGCCCAACTGCCGGTAAGATAAGATCGGTATCAATATATTGTTTGATTCGATTTTGCAATCCTAACCGTTTCAACCCGACTGCCGCTAAAATAATGGCATCATACTCTTGATTGTCCAATTTAGTTAATCGTGTACCGACATTGCCTCGCAGATCTTTAATTTGTAAATGCGGATATTTCGCCCGCAATTGACATTGGCGACGTAAGCTAGAGGTGCCGACAACTGCGCCATGAGGGAGTTCATCAAGATGTTGATACTGGTTAGAAATCAAAGCATCGCGCATCTCATCACGTTGACAAACAGTCGATAGGGTTAAACCCTGCGGAAAAACAGCCGGAATATCTTTGATTGAATGCACGGCAATATCTGCTTGGCCATTCATAATGGCTTGTTCAAGTTGTTTCACAAATAGCCCTTTACCGCCAATTTTTGACAGTGGGCTTTCTAACAATACATCACCTTGAGTGACCATTGGTACCAATTCGACAACCAAAGAGGGGTGAAATGTTTCAAGTTGTTGTTTAACAAAATTGGCTTGCCATAGCGCTAAAGGGCTTTTACGGGTTGCAATACGAATTTTCAATTGATTTCCCTATTTTATCGATAATGTTATTGTCATTTCTTACAAATTAGCCTGCTATTTTCTAATTTGATTATTTTTTTATTGGTCATGATGACGCTAGCAGGCGATATTGTTTCCCGCTAGCGCCCGGGAATGGTTATGATAAGTTATCAACAAAATTAACGGCATAACCAATATAGTTAGCCGGTGTTAACTGCTTAAGACGGGCTTTTTCTGCTTCCGGTATATCTAACGATTCGATAAATTGTTGCATGCCTTGCGCATCAACTCGTTTACCTCGAGTGAGCTCTTTTAATTTTTCGTAAGGTTTTTCGATACCATAACGGCGCATAACAGTTTGAATCGGCTCAGCTAATACTTCCCAGTTACGATTAAGCTCTTCAAGCAGAAATTCGTGATTGACTTCAAGCTTATTTAAGCCTTTTAAGGTCGATTGATAAGCAATAATGGCATAGCCAATGCCCACGCCTAAATTACGTAATACGGTTGAATCGGTCAAATCTCGTTGCCAACGAGAGATCGGTAATTTGCTTCCTAAATGGCTCATTATTGCATTAGCAATACCTAAATTACCTTCTGAGTTTTCAAAATCAATCGGATTCACTTTATGAGGCATGGTAGAAGAGCCAATTTCGCCGGCTACGGTTTTTTGTTTAAAATGGTTGAGTGAGATATAACCCCAAACATCCCGATCGAAGTCAATTAAAATCGTATTAAAGCGAGCAACACAATCAAAAAACTCCGCGATATAATCATGCGGTTCGATTTGGGTGGTGTAAGGATTCCACTTTAATCCTAAAGAGTTGACAAATGATTCACTTAATTGATGCCAATTAACTTGCGGATAAGCAACCATGTGCGCATTGTAGTTACCGGTTGCGCCGTTTATTTTGCCCAGGATATCAACTGATTCAAGTTGTTTTAGTTGGCGTTGCAAACGGTACGCTACATTGGCAAACTCTTTGCCAATTGTTGACGGGGTGGCCGGTTGACCGTGAGTGCGTGATAGTAGGGGTAAATCACGGTAAGCTTTCGCTTGTGCAGTTATGCTATCAATCAGTTTTTTCCAATAGGGGATTAATACTGTTTCTCTGGCTGTTTTTAGCATCAATGCATAAGATAAGTTATTAATATCTTCTGAGGTACAAGCAAAATGGATAAACTCATTAATGGCATGTAGCTCTTCATTGGTCATGACTTTTTCTTTTAAGAAATACTCAACGGCTTTTACATCGTGATTGGTGGTTTTTTCAATTTCTTTAATTCGCTGCGCATCTTGTAAGTTGAACTGTTCAACAATTTGATTTAGATGCGTCATGGCTAGTTGACTTAAGGCCGGAACCTCGGCGATATCTGCTTGTGAGGCTAACATTTGTAACCAACGAACTTCGACTTGTACACGGTACTTTAATAATCCGTATTCACTAAAAATGGTGCGTAATTCGGTTGTTTTATCACCATATCGCCCGTCTATCGGTGAAAGGGCAGTAAGTGCAGATAATTCCATCGGTTTAACTCCGTTACGATTTTTAAAATATGATTTATAAAATTTAGATAATTAATTGTCTTGATTAATCTGTTGTAATAATTCCTGAGCCGCAACACAAATTCGTTTTCGACAAAAAAGAATTTGCAGACGACTGCCACCAACTTGATACCATAAAATAGCAGAACGCACGCAGCCTAGCAGTGACGTTCTTACTTTAGCCTGAACCAGTGAATTTTGTAAAAATTCAGCTTTACCGACTACTTTTATCTTGGTTGATAAAGGGCTGATAATGTCTGAATAGATTCCGGCTAATGAGTAAGACAAATCATCAATGTGGCTTTCAATGGTTTCAAAGTTCATATTGTTTTGATAAAGCCCTGAAATGCGTGTTAAACGCTGATCAATTTTATTTAGCGCTTCACTATTTTTTAGTAATTTATTGGTTACACTCAACGAGCCAAATAGATAACGAATAATTTCTACTTGCTCTTTTTGTCCGGACGTCAAAAGTTGTACCAGAGTGTGTAAACCTGTTCGAATGTTTTTTATACCATCATAAACATCATCGGTGGTTAAAGGCGAAGTATTAAATATGCTTTTAATTGATCGTTGATAAAGTTCATTACTACAAATACCTGTATTAGCTAATTGTGGAATTAAAATTGCACTTTGGGTAACCCCGGCTAAAGCCATTGCGATATGATGATACTTGTTATTCACACTCACACTCCTTACTACTGACTATTCTTTGCTCGATAATGCCACCGCCAAGGCAGACTTCTCCTTGATAAAACACCGCTGATTGTCCGGGTGTGACCGCTGCAACTGGTTGATCAAATAACACTTCTATGGTGTCTTCGCCTAATGGGGTGACTTGACAAGCAATATCTTGCTGGCGGTAACGTGTTTTTACGGTGCAACGAAACGGTTGGGTAACCACTTGTCGATCAACCCAATGTAATTGCTGAGCTATCAAGCCGTCGGAAAATAGAGCAGGGTGATTGTGACCTTGCGCAACGATAAGTTCGTTATTTTCGATATCTTTATCGACCACATACCATGGAGTATCATCGGCTTGTTTTAGCCCACCGATACCCAGCCCTTTTCGTTGTCCTAAGGTGTGATACATAAGCCCTTGATGCTTACCAATCACTTCGCCGTCAACGGTGCGAATAACGCCTGATTGAGCCGGTAAATAGCGTGCTAAAAAGTCACTAAATTTTCGCTCACCAATAAAACAGATACCGGTAGAATCTTTTTTCGCTGCTGTTGCTAATCCTAACTGCTTAGCGATTTCTCGCACTTGCGGTTTTTCCAGTTCTCCTACCGGGAATAAACTTTGACGAACTTGATCTTTACTAAGTGTATATAAAAAATAACTTTGATCTTTGTTGTTGTCGATTCCTCGTAACAATTGAACTTGATCACCGTTTTCCCGTTTGCGAACATAGTGCCCGGTTGCAATATAATCGGCGCCAAGATCTTCGGCCGCATATTCCAGAAAGGCTTTAAATTTAATCTCTTTGTTACACAAAATGTCGGGGTTTGGTGTTCGACCCGCTTTATATTCTGATAAAAAATGTTCAAACACATTATCCCAATACTCGGCAGCAAAGTTGATAGTGTGTAATTTTATGTTCAATTTATCGCAAACAGCTTGAGCATCGGCTAAATCAACGGCTGCTGAGCAATATTCTTCTGTGTCGTCTTCTTCCCAGTTTTTCATAAATAATCCAACAACATCATATCCCTGTTGTTGTAATAGATATGCTGAGACCGATGAATCGACGCCACCAGACATGCCGACCACGACTTTTTTTCGAGAATTTATATTAGACATAATAACAAAATTAATAGGCAAAAAATTTTGCTAAATTTTATCATAATTACGGTAAAAAGTATAAAGTTATGCTGGCAGTGGTTTATCCAGTGTCAAATTTTTATACTCAAACCTTTGATAAATCAGCGCAATCTTAGCCAAATTTCAATCGTCAGAGTTCGCATAAAAAAACGAAAATCAGTCAAACCAACAATTGCCATGTATTTTATCAATCAAATTGTTGGTTTGTGTTAATGCGTTTTGTACTAAATTAAATCTTTTAACAAGTACACGACATGACCAACAATTTCATACTCTTTCGATTTATATTTATTACCAACAATCGTTGGATATTTAGGATTATCATGTATAAATACTAAATTCGAACCATGATTTTGAATTCGTTTAATACTAATCTGATCTTCATACTGTATCGCATAAAGATAACCGTCAATTGGTTTACAGTTTGCTTGATTAACAATCAAAATATCATGATTAGATATCGTTGGCTCCATACTATCGCCTTTCGCCCAAACGGCGGTAAGGTCTTCTATATTACATCCTTGTCGCTTAATTAAGCTTATATCAAATGGGATTGATTCGATATGTGAGAAAGCGCTACTACTTTCATTTAAGTGGTGCAGAGGTATATGAACTGAGTTACGACCTTTACTTTCTGGCACTAAGCGACATTCGCCTTTACCGGTGGCTAACCATTCTATAGGAACATCACATTTCACAGCAATGATTGCTAATCGATTTAAAGAGGGATATGTTTTTCCGCATAAATAATCTCTTATTACTGCTTCTGACATGCCGACTTTTTTAGCAAAAGCGTTGCCGGATAAACCTTCTAAAACAAGCATTAATCTATTTTTAAAGTTAATTACTCCTGTATTAGTTAGAGCTCGTGTTTTTTCCTGTTCGTCTTGTGTTTTTAATTTGTTTTCCATTGTTTTTCATTCCGTTTTCTGTTGCTTTTTTTATTTTTATTGTTTTAATTCGTTTTTTTATGTGTTATTCTTTGTTGGTAACTTATTAACAATTTGATATTGTAATACCGATAATCTCTACAATAGCAAAAAAATTAACCAATAGAGGATCTCATAATGAGAGAACAAGATCAAGACTGGTCACCATCAAGAGTCGTTGGTGAAATCAAAATTAGAGGTGGAAATTTAAGAGCTTTATCACGTTCAAGTGGTTTACAAGCCGATACATTAAGAAATGCGTTATACCGCCATTGCCCTAAGTATGAACGGATTATTGCGGATTATTTACAAGTGCCAGTTGAGAAAATTTGGCCAACAAGATATGAAAACAAAAGAAAAAAATAATTTTTTTGATTTAAATAAAAAAAGACACAATTTAAGTGTCTTTTTTTTTAAATATCGTTTTATCGATAAAAATTTGCAGATAAAATTTTATTGACTACTTTTTAGCTTGTTCAGCGGCCTTAACAATCACTGCAAAAGCATCGGCTTTTAATGATGCACCACCAACTAACGCACCGTCGATGTCTGGTTGAGTAAACAGTTCTGCTGCATTTTTATCGTTGACTGAGCCACCATATTGAATAATCACTTGCTCAGCGACTTTGGCATCTTGTTTAGCAATATGATCACGAATGAATTTATGTACAGCTTGTGCTTGCGCAGGAGTGGCTGATTTGCCTGTACCAATTGCCCAAACCGGTTCGTAAGCAATAACTGCACCATTGAAAGCTTGAACGCCTAATGCGTTAATCACTGCATCAATTTGACGTGCACAAACTGCTTGAGTTTGACCCGCTTCGTTTTCTGCTTCAGTTTCACCGATACAAAGTACAGGCACTAAACCGGCTTCTTTCAACACGCCAAATTTTTGTGCGATAAATTCGTCTGATTCTTTGTGATAAGTACGACGCTCAGAGTGACCAATAATCACATGCGTAACGCCAACTTCTTTTAACATGGTTGCAGATACTTCACCAGTGTAAGCGCCGGAAAGATGAATACCGACATCTTGCGCACCTAAAATAATATTAGAACCGCCTAATTGGTGCTTAACAAAGTCTAAATAGACAACCGGTGGGGCAATTGCAACATCACAATCGACATCAGTCGATAGCTCGTTTCTTAGTCCTTCTACTAAGCTTTTAGCCATTTCGATACTACCATTGAGTTTCCAGTTACCCATAACGAGTGGTTTTCGCATAATTTTCTCCAACTTATATTTTAAAAAGGTGTTGATTTCAGAATGAATTCGTTATAATACTACCTATTATATACCAAATAAATTGAGTTTGAGGAAAAATATGTCATTAGAAATATTGAATCAATTGGAAAGTAAAGTCCAACATACCGTTAATACTATCAATACATTACAACATGAAATTGCGACGTTAAAGCAAGGTAATCAAGAGTTGGAGCAACTGATCAATGATAGTTCTGATGAGATTAAAACCTTACGCGCTGAAAACGAAAAACTTAAGCAAGATCAACAAGTGTGGCAACAACGTATTCAAACTCTGTTAAGTAAAATTGGCGAAATAACACAATAGTTGTTGTGACTTACTCTCGAACGCGACTTATGTCGCGTTTCTTTTATCGATTCATTAAACGTGAAGATCAAATATAATGCGAGATAACCTTGAGTCATTATGGCTGACCGAAACCATTCATTTAATTGAAAGCGAATCCGGGCGATTTGCTGACCAAGATATTAATCGTCAAGTGAGATCGCTACAAACTTCGCCGATTGATCGTATTGTAATGCGAGCAGAAATGTTAGCTAAGCAAAATGGCTTATATACCATTGTAAAACGGTTATTACGTTCGGCTAAAATTTCCTTTTTTTTGTTATTAATTGTTTCGGTTTTTCTAGGCGCATCGCTTGCTTTTAGCGCATTAAGTCAAAATCCTGTCAATCTGTACTGGGCGCTATTTAGTTTGTTGGGTGTGCACCTTATTACTCTGTTTATTTGGCTTTGCTCGTTTTTTTTCCTTTCAAATTTTGGTGGCAGTTTATTAATTCACTGTTGGTTATGGTTAGCCAAAAAGCTTTATCAAAAAAAGACCGTTGAACAGCTTATTCCCGCATTTGTTAAGCTATTTGGTGCTCGCATTCGTTGGCTTATCGGTTTTGTTCTCAACTTGTTTTGGACGGTGATTTTAACCAGTGCTTTATTGCTGCTTTTGGTACTGTTTTCAACCCAGCATTACAGTTTTGAGTGGAAAACGACCTTATTAAGTTCGGATACCATTATCCATTTAACTCATTATTTAGGCTTCTTACCGTCATTACTCGGATTTGATATTCCAAATGCTGATGTGATTAAAATGAGTGAACACGCTTTAAGTGCCGGTGAAATTCGTTCCGCATGGGCTGTTTGGCTGTTAGGGGTGTTTATTGTTTATGGGTTAGCTGTTCGCTTTTTGTGTATGGTTTTTTGTGGTATTAACTGGCTGATAAGTAGCCGTAAAATTGAGCTCGATATGGATGATCCCGATTACCAAATCCTTGCCAATCAACTGCAACCTTTAGATACGCAGATTGAGGATGAAGACCAAAAAGGGCATAGTCAATGGCGCTTGGCAAGTAAGCAAATAGAACAAGGCAATGGGGCATTTTTAGTTGCAGTAGATATTCAAGACAATTGGCATCCGCCGGAAAATGTACACTTTTCAGGTTTTCTTAATACCCGTGATAGTCGCACGCAAATGTTAGATTACCTTCAGTTATCACCGGCTAAAAAATTGTTAATAGCTATTGATACTGACCGATCGCCCGATAGAGGTTTATTAAACTTTATTAATCAATTGATGAATAAGTCACAGCAGTGTCGAATTTGGTTTATTAATCAAGGTAAGCAGTATCATAATTGGCAGTCACTTTCTTTGATGCAGGCGGAACCTGTCTGGTTAACTGAGGATTGATAATATGCTGACAACTTTAAAATTAGCCGTGGTGGGGCATGCAAACGTTGGCAAAACGTCACTATTACGGGCATTAAGTCGCAACAGTCATTTTGGCGATGTTTCCGATAAACCCGGTACAACCCGACATGTAGAATCAATTAAATTACCTTTAGCGCACGATCAATCCATTATTTTTTATGATACACCCGGTTTAGAAGATAGTTTGGCACTTTATGAATATATTAATCAGATAGTACCGGCTAATGCTAAGCTTGACGGCGTAGACAAATTAACGTTTTTTTTACAAAGCCCGGAGGCGGAAAATCTCTTTAATCAAGAAGCTAAAGTGATTCGACAAGTGTTAAATAGCGATGCAGCGATTTACGTGATAGACGTGCGTGAGCCTATATTAGACAAGTATCATGACGAGCTGGCAATTTTAGCCAATAGCGATAAACCTATTTTAGCAGTGCTTAACTTTACTGCCGAAGAAAAACAAAATGAAAAGGATTGGAAAAGATTGCTATCTCGAATAGGGATTCATGCTATCATACGCTTTGATGCTATTTTCCCACCACTCGATGGTGAGGAGCGTTTATACCAAAGTTTAGCACTTTTGGTTGAACCAGCAAATGAGATTTTAAACCATTGGTTAGCTAAGATTGCTCAAATGCGTCAATCTCGTAATCAAACCGCTAATCGGATTATTGCTGAAGCCTTAGTTGATGTGACAGCTTTTTATGAAATGGCTAAAGTTGATGATAAACAAGCCATTACCGATATGCAAAATAAGGTTAGACAACGAGAGCAAACAGCAATCAACCAATTGTTAAAGCTGTATCAATTCGATTCATCGCAAGAGAGTGAAGAGAATTTGCCTTTAATCAAAGGTCGTTACAAAGCCGATCTTTTTAATGTTGATGCTTTAAAAACTGTCGGTATGCATTTGACTAAAGGTTTTGTATCAGGTGCTACTATCGGCGCCAGTATTGATTTGGCAACAGGTGGTATTACCTTTGGCTCTGCTGCTTTAATTGGTGGAGCGGTTGGTAGTTTGATGCAAACAGCTAAACATTATGGTGCCAGAATGCGCTATCAGCTTTCTGGATATAGTAAATTAAGCGTCGATGATGTGATTATTTGTTTTCTTTCTTTACGTCTTATACGACTTAAAGAAAGCCTAAATCATCGAAGCCATGCGAATTTATCGCCGATTATGTTGTCTAAATTAGACCAGAGTGAATGGGAAAAAGGACAGTTACCTAAATCTCTTAAGGTAGCAAGACGATATTCACAGTGGTCGACTTTAAACAAGGGAACAAAAAGAAATGATAAGAAGAGACAATCAACAATTAGGAGTGTTGCCGAGCAGCTCTTTTAATTTGAATAAGCGTTTTTTAATCACTGCATTACTTTTTTGCCTTTTTACTTTATTTGGTTGTAGCACTAGTCAAGGGCAAGTGTCGACAAAAAACTCTAAATCTGATCCACAAATGTTGGCTAAAATTGAGTCACACTACAAAAAGTGGAAAAAAACACCTTACCGCTATGGTGGAACAACGTTAGCAGGAAGTGATTGTTCCGGTTTAGTGATGAATTTTTTCAAAAACCGACTTTCTAAAAACTTACCAAGAAGCGCGGCGGAGCAGGCTAAATTGGGCTATAAAGTTACCCAACCAAAAGCAGGGGATTTAGTATTTTTTAAAACAGGACGAAGCCGTAGTGGTTTACATGTCGGTATCTATTATGACAATGGTAAATTCTTACATGCTTCAACATCCAAAGGGGTTATCTACTCAAATCTGAATGAAGATTATTGGAAAAAACACTATTGGATGACTCGCCGAATAACCGATAAATAATCATTATTTATTTTCGCAAGATTTGTTAAAAGCGCTTTAATTGCTATCAGTTAAAGCGCTTTTTTCTATTCTAACCTAACCATTTGTCAATCAAACCTTCTTAATCATATCTTATCGTTTATCCATTCTTATTTTTTAACCATACTTACTGTTTACCAATAGTTATAGTTTGATCATAGTTATCGTTCATCTATATCATCTGAATTGTAGAGCATAGTAATGGTGGTTTTAGCAGTCCTGTCAGTGGTGTAAAACGAAAAGAATAAGCCCTTTACTTACTTTGTTAATTGATAAGTACAGGGCTTATAGATTGTTAATCAGATATTATCTCAAGCTAGCTATCAGCCGGCGTATCTGATATGCATGGTAACGGTGGTTTTAGCAGTCCTGTAAATGGTGTGAAACGAAAAGAATAAGCCTTGTACTTACTTTGTTAATTAATACGTACAGGGCTTATAGATTGTTATTCAGATGTTATCTTAAGCTAGCTATTAGCCGGCGTTTTGATATCTGAATAGTTGCTAAGTTATCTGATATTTATTTAGAGCATAGTAACGGTGGTTTTAGCAGTCCTATCCGCCGTGTAAAACGAAAAGAATAAGCCCTGTACTTACTTTATTAATTGATAAGTACAGGGTTTATAGATTGTTATTCAGAAATTATCTCAAGCTAGCTATCTGCCGGCGTATCTGATATTTATTTAGAGCATGGTAACGGTGGTTTTAGCAGTCCTGTCAGCGCTGTAGAACGAAAAGAATAAGCCCTGTACTTACTTTATTAATTGATAAGTACAGGGCTTATAGATTGTAATTCAGATATTATCTTAAGCTAGCTATCAGCTGGCGTTTCGATATCTGAATAAGTTGCTAACATTTGTAGGAATTTATATTTAGACTCTACCATTTTGGTCGAGCGTTCATGTAAAGTATCAGCAACTTGCGGCTCTAATGTTTCTAAGCGACGGAAGCGTTGCTCTTTCAGCAAGATGTTGGTTAATGCCTCACTGTTTGGCGTTTTAGAATCCAACACCAGTCCCGGTTTACCCTCTGCCATGCGGCGAGGATCGTATCGGTAGAGTGTCCAGAAGCCCGATTTGACGAGATCTTTCATTTGTTCGTGTGATTTAGACAGATCATAGCCGTGCTCTTCACAAGGGCTGTAAGCGATAACCAGTGAAGGTCCATTATAAGCTTCGGCTTCTTGTAAGGCTTTTAGTGTTTGGTTGAGTTGTGAACCTAATGCGACTTGTGCCACATACACATGGCCATACATCATCACGCTAACACCTAAATCTTTACGCGCTTTATGCTTACCTAAATCAGCAAATTTAGATACAGCTCCCATTGGCGTTGCTTTGGATTGTTGACCACCGGTATTAGAGTAACATTGTGTATCTAACACTAAGATATTCACATTTTCAGTTAAGCTCATCACATGGTCAAGCCCACCAAATCCGATATCATATGCCCAACCGTCGCCACCAATTGCCCAGACTGATTTGTCAATTAAATAATCGGCGTTTTGTATCAGCTCTTTTGCTTCATTGGATTCGATATGGGCAAGTTGTTCTCGTAATATCTTAACTTGCTGACGTTTTTCGTCAATTGAGGTTTCGGCTGATTGTAGCGCTAAGACAATTTCAGGTGATATTTCGCCGGCGACATGTTCTAACAAACGCAAACTGCGTTTTTTGTGTTGATCGTAGCTAATACGATAGCCTAAAGCAAATTCAGCATTATCTTCAAACAATGAGTTTGCCCAAGCCGGACCTCGTCCATTACGATCGGTGGTATACGGGGAAGCCGGTAAGTTACCGCCGTAGATAGATGAACAACCCGTTGCATTAGCGATTGCCAGATGATCACCGTACAGCTGAGTTAATAGTTTAATGTAAGGCGTCTCACCACAGCCAGCACAAGCGCCGGAATATTCAAATAGTGGCGTAAGCAGTTGCGAAGTTCGAATATCGATCCGTTCGAGTGTTTTCATTTCACGATCAGGTAACGCGGTAAAGTAATTATAGTTAGTACGCTGGGTTTGCAGGTTATCGATTCGTGATTGCATGTTAATTGCTTTTATCTCGAAGTTATTTCTGTCTCTTGCCGGACAAACTTCAACACATAAGTTACAGCCTGTGCAGTCTTCCGGAGCGACTTGCAATACATAGCGTTGTCCTTTCATATCTCTTGCTTTCACTTCAAGCGACTGTAAGGTTTCAGGTGCATTTAACATCTCATCGGGTTGAACAACTTTGGCACGGATTGCCGCATGCGGACAGGCAACAGCACAATGGTTACATTGGGTACAAAGTTCCGGTTGCCAAATTGGGATTGCTTCGGCAATATTGCGTTTTTCCCATTTTGTTGTGCCAACCGGCCAAGTGCCGTCAGGCGGAAATGCCGATACCGGTAAAGTGTCCCCTAAGCCAGCTAACATTGCTGCTGTGACCGTTTTAACAAAATCAGGTGCATTATCCGGTACGACCGGTGGCATTGATTGACTGCTTTGATCGACACAACTTAATGGAATTTGTTCAAGCGAAGCAATGGCTAAATCAAGCGCTTTCCAGTTGTTTTCGACTAAATCTTGTCCTTTGCTACTGTAGCTTTTTGCTATCACCTCTTTTAATTGAGCAATGCTAAAATCATTTTTGAAGATTTCAGACAGGTGAAAGAAGGCCGCTTGCATTACAGTATTAATTCTGGCACCTAAGTTGCATTCGCGAGCAATTTTTGCCGCATTAACGATATAAAAGTGTGCCCGTTTTTTAATTAATTGTACTTGTACCTCTTTGGGTAAGCGGTGCCAAACTTCCTCTTTACTGTAAGGGGTGTTAAGTAAGAAGATACCGTCATCTTTTAATTTATCAACGATCTGATATTTGTCGATAAACTGATCTTGATGACAGCCAATAAAGTGAGCACTGGTGATCAAGTAAGGCGAATCAATCGGTTCTAAACTGACTCGCAAATGCGAGGTTGTTAATCCGCCAGCCTTTTTAGAGTCATATACAAAGTAACCTTGAACATAAAACGGTGAACTATCGCCAATAATTTTAATATTATTTTTGGTAGCCGAAACCGTGCCGTCACTACCGAGTCCATAAAATAGCGCTTCAAGTGCTGATTTTTGGGCGATGGATTCGGTTGGTAATGGTAAAGATAAGCCGGTGATATCATCATAAATACCCACGGTAAAACGTGGTTTAGGGTTGTCCGATACTAGTTCAGCAAAAATAGCCAATACACAACGTGGATCAAACTCTTTTGAGGATAAACCATAACGTCCGCCGATAATTTTCGGTAGTGTTTGCCGTTCTCCTTGAGAAAAACTTTCAGCAAAGGCCGTCATAATATCTAAATAGAGTGGTTCGGCTTGTGCTCCCGGCTCTTTGGTGCGATCTAATACAGCAATTTTTTGTACCGTTTCGGGGATAACTGCCAGTAGATGTTTAGCTGAAAAAGGGCGGAACAATCTAACAATCACAACCCCAACTTTTTCGTTATTTTGCAACAGATGATCGACTACTTCTTTTGTGGTGCTGGCACCGGAGCCCATAATCACGATAATACGTTCAGCATCGTTTGCGCCGTAGTATTCAAAAGGTTGATACTTGCGGCCGGTTTGTTTTGCAAAAGCCTGCATCGCATCAACAACATGTTGATAAGTTTGATGATAATAAGGATTAACCGCCTCTCGACATTGAAAGAAGGTATCGGGATTAGCCGATGTGCCTCGGGTAACCGGTTTATCAGGCGTTAAGGCACGAGCACGAAATGCGTCAATGGCATCAGTTGGTAATAATTGGCGGATATCATCATCGCTAATAGGGTGAATTTTATTCACTTCATGAGAAGTTCGAAAGCCGTCAAAAAAGTGTACAAACGGTACACGACTGTTTAAGGTGGCAATTTGTGAAATTAACGCCATATCCTGCGCTTCTTGAACAGAGCTTGAGCAGAGCATAGCAAAACCAGTTTGTCGTACTGCCATGACATCGGAGTGATCACCAAATATTGATAAAGCATGCGTGGCAATGCTACGTGCTGCCACATGCAGCACAAATGGTGTGAGTTCCCCGGCTATTTTGTATAGCGAAGGAATCATTAATAATAAACCTTGTGATGAGGTGAAAGATGTCGATAATGCACCGGTCATTAACGCACCGTGCACGGTCGAAATTGCGCCCGCTTCAGATTGCATTTCAACCACTTTAGGGATATCACCAAATACGTTTGGTTTATTAAATTCTGCCCATGTGCTAGCTTGCTCAGCCATAGATGAGCTAGGGGTTATTGGATAAATGGCAATGACTTCGTTTGCCCGATAAGCGACGGATGATACCGCACTATTAGCATCTGATATGATCATTAAAAAACCTTGTGTTTTATAGTGTTACGACATTACTTAGTTATTATAATTTTTCGCTATTGTACCAGAAAGTAAGATAGCTTTTAGTTATTTTTATGTTAAATTTTTTGGATAACTTGTTGAATTTGCCTATTACAAAAGCGTATGAGTTAGGATCAGGAAGCAAATGGCTATTACTAAAAAGATTGCTTGTTTGTTGAGTATTTTGCTTGTTATCGCTGCTGATTTATTGGCGTTGTATAATTAATAAGCCAACTGTTTTTGACACTTGTTAATGACATGGTTCAATATTACTCAATCTTTGGCAGATTGAATAATATTGAATGAATAAAACTACTTGATAACAACTCGTTGGCTATCGGATGATTGGATAATCTCGCCTATCACCCACGCTTTTTCACCGTGGCTGCTGAGTAAATTAATTGCTTTTTCAGCAAGCTGTTTCGGTAAAGCGATGATTAAACCAACGCCACAATTAAAGGTACGATACATTTCGTGGCGCTCAACATTACCGGTTTTTTGAAGCCAATTAAATACGCTTGGCCATTGCCAACTACTTTCATCGATAACTGCTTGAGTGTTATCCGGTAATACTCGTGGGATGTTTTCCCAAAAACCCCCACCGGTAATATGGGCAATGGCGTGGACATCGATTTGTGCGATTAAATCCAACACCGATTTTACATAGATTTTAGTTGGGGCTAATAGATGATCGGCAAGCGGCTTGCCGTCGAGTTGTTCAGTCGCCGGATTGACACCACTGACTTGTAGAATTTTACGAATCAAAGAGTAGCCATTAGAGTGGGCGCCCGAAGAGGCGAGGGCGATGAGAGCATCACCGTGTTGTACTTTGCTTCCGTCAATCATTTCGGCTTTTTCAACGACGCCGACACAAAAACCGGCTAAATCATAATCATTGCCATGATACATACCGGGCATTTCAGCCGTTTCACCACCAACTAGCGCACAGCCCGACTGTTTACAGCCTTCGGCTATACCTGTTACAACCGTTGTTGCCACATCGACATTAAGTTTACCTGTTGCATAATAGTCTAAGAAGAATAGCGGCTCAGCGCCTTGAACAATCAAATCATTAACACACATTGCCACCAAATCGATACCAATTGATTCATGACGGTTTAAATCCATTGCAAGGCGTAATTTGGTGCCGACGCCGTCAGTACCGGACACTAAAATCGGCTCTTTATATTTTTGTGGAATGGCGCAAAGAGCGCCAAAACCACCCAGACCGCCCATAACTTCAGGCCGTTTGGTCTCTTTTACGACAGATTTAATGCGATTAACCAATTCATTACCGGCATCGATATCGACGCCGGCATCTTTATAACTTAAAGTATTGTTGTTTGACACGGGGAGCAATCCTTACAATAGAAAAATTGGTCATTATTTTAGCAAGGAAGATATTGATTAGCGAACAAATATTTGTAAAATAACTTTTTAATTCTTAAGATTAATTGTTGTCAAACCAACTTTCTAAAATAATGATTGCCGAAGTGGCATCGACTCGACCTTTCTCCAGCGCTCTATATCCACCGGAAGCAAAAATATGCGATTTGGCTTCGACTGTTGATAATCGTTCATCTTGCAAATGAACTTGATAACCAAACATGCCATGTAGTCGGTTAGCAAATTTACGAGCACGGGCAGTTAAGGGTTGTTCTGTTCCGTCCATGTTAAGCGGTAGCCCGACAACTAAATAATCGGGTTTCCACTCATTTAATAATTTTTCGATAGCTTGCCAATTGGGGATACCGTCCCGTGCTTTAAAGGCACAAAGAGGACTGGCTGTTTTAGTCACATCTTGACCAATAGCGGCGCCAATGCTCGCCGTTCCGAAATCAAATGCAATAATGGTTGCCATTGGTTAAGCATTTCCCATTAGGTGTGAAATCGTATTAATATTAACACCTAATGATTCTGCCGCTTTTTGCCAGCGATCGTCGATCGCTACTTCAAAAATAATTTGCGGATCAGCTTTGGTGACCAGCCAATCGTTACTGGCGACTTCATCTTCCAGTTGTAAAGAGCGCCAACTTGAATAGCCCAATGTTAGCAAGAGATCTTTAGGCTGTTCAGGCGAGCCAATCGATTTTAGTGCATCAAGCGAGGTGGTGATCATCACATCATCGGAAATTTGAATACTTGATGCAAACCCTTTTTGTGGGGTATGCAAAATAAATCCTTGCTCTTCTGCAAGTGGTCCGCCGCAAAAAACCGGATGCTCTAACTCAGCACAATTTTTGCTTGCGGTGATTTCTAAACGTGACAAGACTGTTTCAACGTTCAGATCTAAAATAGGTTTGTTAATAATAATACCCATGGCACCATCACGATTATGCTCACAGATATAGACAACTGAACGACTGAAAAACGAGTCTTCAATCGTTGGCATGGCGATAATAAAATGATTTTTTAAGTTCATATGCTCACATTTTTTTTAGTTTATAAGGCGCATTGACCAATTTTAACTTTGTGCTCAACCACACAGCGCATTAATAATTCAGCTTCTTGGGTTTCTTCATTGAGAGATTTTGAAACTATTTCAAAATTTTGCGCTAGATAAAAATCAATAGCGGCTGTGTTTTTTTCATAGACGTGAACCAGTAATTCATTAAAACGTTGCTTTGCTTTATTCACTAGCGCTTTTCCTGTGCCTTGTCGTTGATAAGCCTGCTCAACAAATAGGCCGGAAATATAGTTTTCGGTAAGCCCAATAAATCCTTTTACACCATTAAGGTCTTGCACATAGACCGTTGACATCGGGATGAGCATCTTAACTAATTGGAAATTTTGTTTAAAAAATTCAGGATCGATAAAATCATGTGCTTGTAGATTTCCTTCAAGCCATATTGACATTACTTTATCTAAATCGGTACTTTGGAATTCTCTTATCATTATTTAACTCTTTTTATTTAAACGGTGTTCGATTGCATCCATTAACATTCCGGTAATTGAAAGACCGGGATTTGCCGCTTCAATTTCGCGAACACAAGTTGGGCTGGTGACATTGATTTCAGTTAATTTATCACCAATAATATCAAGCCCTACAAATAGTAGGCCTTTTTGTTTTAATGTTGGCGCAACACTGCGGGCAATATGCCAATCGCTCTCACTTAATGCTCTAACTTCGCCATGTCCACCAGCGGCAAGATTACCCCGGGTTTCGCCTTTTTGTGGAATGCGAGCCAAACAATAAGGCACCGGTTCACCGTCAACAACTAATACACGTTTATCACCGTCTTTTATTGCGGGTATAAAGTTTTGTGCCATACAGTAACGGCTGTTGTGTTCAGTTAAGGTTTCAATGATCACCGACACATTAGGATCATCTTGTTTAATACGAAAAATGGAAGATCCCCCCATACCGTCGAGCGGTTTTAGGATGATATCGCCATGCTGTTGGTGGAATTCCTTGATCTGTTTGGTTTGACGTGTCACCAGCGTTTCCGGCGTAAATTGAGCAAACCAAGCTGTAAAGAGCTTTTCATTGCAATCACGTAAACTTTGTGGCTTATTGACCACCAGTACGCCTTTGTCTTCTGCTCGTTCTAAAATATAGGTTGCATAGATAAACTCAGTATCAAAAGGTGGATCTTTTCGCATTAAAATAACATCAAGTTCACTAAGTGCGATTGTTTGTTCATCACTGGTATCAAACCAATGTTCGTCATTATTGTAGACAGTTAATTTGCGTGTTGTTGCACAAGCTTCACCATTACGTAAAAAAAGATCATTCATCTCCATATAAAAAATTTGGTAATCTCGTTTTTGTGCCTCAAGTAACATGGCAAAACTGGTATCTTTTTTAATTTTGATATGACTAATACGATCCATAACAATACCAAGCTTAATCATGGTCTCTCCTTACTGATTTTTTTGTTTTTTACTGAAATTATGGTGGTGACTTGTACTATCTTGTTCTTGCGTTTAGATTTGACTGAAACATTAGGATAGATAGTGGTTTATCACTATTTATAAAGTGTGATATCCACTATCATACCTGTTACAGATTAAGATGCAAATAATAAACATCTATTATCTTGTCTATTTAGCTTAAATTACCCTAAATCACCAAAACAGACTTGTAAGGCGGTAATTGCGGTAAGGGCGGCGGTTTCGGTACGTAATACACGAGGTCCAAGTAAGATATCGGTGAATTGATGTTGATGAGTCATGTCAATTTCTTCATCTGAAAGCCCGCCTTCAGGCCCGATAAGTAAGTTAATGGTTTTATTATCGCACGGTAATTGGTTTATTGTTTGCTGAGCTTTAGGATGAAGGTTGAGTTTTAAGCCTTCGGTTAAACTGGCGCACCAATGGGATAATTTCATAACTGGTTTGATTTCCGGGATGATGTTTCGTCCGCACTGTTCACAAGCTGAGATAACAATTTTTTGCCATTGCTGAACTTTTTTTTCAAGTCTGTCTTGATCAAGCTTTACGCCACAGCGTTCTGAAAGTAGCGGGGTAATGGTGTTAACCCCAAGTTCAACCGATTTTTGGATAGTAAATTCCATTTTCTCACCCCGGGATATGACTTGCCCGAGATGAATATTTAATGGCGATTCTCGATTATCCAACACGGTGCTCGCCGTTTTGACCGTCACGGTTTTTTTGGTGATTTCGCTAATCGTTGCCGGGGTTATCTGATTAGATCCGTCAAACAGGATAATATTTTCACCGACTTTCATTCTTAGAACACGGATCAAGTGATTAAAGGCATTATCATCAAGGGTAATAGAGCTATTTTGAACAATGGTATAGGGCTGAAAAATTCGAGTCATAGTTGTGAATAATTTGCTTAATTTAAAATAAATTATAGCGTAATTTAATAAGATTCGGTAATCTCTATTCAATACTAATTAGTCAGTGGAATAAGTATGAATACAAATTGTAAAGATCGAGTGTTAATTGAAGGATTAACGCTATTTACCACAATCGGTGTTTATCAATGGGAAAAGACCATTAAACAAAAGTTAATTCTCGACCTTGAAATGGCTTGGGACAATCAGCCGGCGGGCAAAGCTGATGATGTGTCACTGTGTTTGGACTATTTTTTGGTTAGCCAAACAATTACCACCTTTATTCAGTCAAACCAATTTGAGCTAATCGAGTGTGTTGCTGAGCGTATTGCGGAACTGGTGATAGAAAAATTTGGTGTGAATTGGTTAAAAATTAAAGTTTCAAAACCCGATGCCATTGCAAATGCGGGTAATGTAGCTGTTGTGATCGAGCGCACAGCCAATTGATTGACTAATTAAGAGCAAAATAATCTGATCATGAACAAAAAAACACCGTCGATTGCCAATCATCATAAGGGCAAGGGCTTTGAAAATCAGGAACCGTTTAAAATTAAATTAGTCGATACGTGGCGTTGGCGTCGTCAGCGCAGGGTGTTACCGCCTAAAGGGGGATATCAAGTATTTAATCAAACTTGGTGTGAACCGATTGATGTGACCTTAACGGATGATCGAGTTTGGTGGATAGGTCACTCAACTACCCTAATTCAACTTGACGGTAAAAGGATTTTAACCGATCCGGTGTTTTCAAAACGCGTCTCTCCCTCCCAGTTTATTGGCCCTAAGCGCCGTACCTTGCCGGCAATCACGGCGGATCAATTGCCAACTATCGATGTAATCGTTATTTCGCATAATCATTATGACCATATGGATTATCATAGCATTCGCCAGCTGTTGGCTCGTTTTCCGAATGTTGTGATGTTAGTTCCTTTAGGTTTAAAAAAGAAATTATCTAAGTGGGGCGCAAAGCAAGTCATCGAATTAGATTGGTGGCAGTCGGTAAACGTGACAGGGTTAACGTTTACGGCAACGCCAGCCAAACATTGGAGTAATCGTGGGCTTTTTGATGTAAACAAAGCATTATGGTGTGGCTGGATGATTCAATCAAATGTGGATGATAAACAACAATGTAAAACTGTCTATTTTATGGGGGATACCGGTTATAGTCCGATTTTAAAACAGATCAGCGAGCGTTTTGCACACATCGATTTAGCATTAATCCCGATAGGGGCTTATGCGCCACGTTGGTTTATGCAATCTCAACATATCGATCCCAATCAGGCGATTTTATTGTTTGATCAGCTTCACTGTCAGACCGCAGTAGCTATTCATTGGGGAGCATTTGAATTGGCTGATGAACCGTTAGATGAACCACCAGCGTTATTAAATGAGTTAAAAGGTGATCGTGCGTTTTATCTTTTAAAAATAGGTGGTAGTCATACTATCAATCGCTTAGGTTATGGATTAAAATAGTTTATCTGTTTACAGCAAATAGACGTTATCTAACCACATTTTTAACAAAGGAGAAAAGGATGAAATCAGCATTACTTGCGTTATCTTGTATCGCTTTGAGTGTCGTTTTAGTTGGTTGTGGTGGTAAAAACGATCAGGGTAAAAAATATCATTGGTCTAAAGCTCATGGCGTTTTGGAAGATTGCCGTGGTGTAATGAATAAATCACAACAGTGCGAAAGCAACTCAAATAATCAGCAATACTTGTTTCAAATAGACAGGTATTAGTATGAGTGCTTGGTTGATATATGCATTGCTTTCGGCAATTTCGGCTGCTTTTGTTGCAATTTTAGGTAAAATAGGCTTACAGCATCTTGATGCAAACACGGCCACTGCAATACGTGCGATTGTGATGGCTGTTTTTTTGGTTGGCGTGGTTATTGTTCAAGGTAAGATAAATCTCATTAATACCTTTTTTAACGATAAAAAAGCATTACTGATTATTGCGTTAAGTGGGATTGCCGGGGCGTTATCTTGGTTGTTCTATTTTATGGCAATCAAAGAAGGTAAAGTTTCACAAGTTGCCCCGATTGATAAACTCAGTGTCGTTTTTGCCGTTGTTTTTGCGGTGATCTTATTTGGCGAAAAGATTTCATTTCTCGCCGGTATCGGCGTTGCTATGATAGCCGCAGGCGCTATTTTAGTGGCACTATTTTAATAGTGCATCAAACAGTGCCACTGTTACCCACTCACCTTGACTGACATTGCCACGCTGCTGTTCAAGTAAAATAAAACAGTTTGCTTGGTTAAATGATTGGGTCAAGTGCGAACCTTGTTGCCCGGTTGAACTTACTTCTAACTCACCGCTTGAATTGATTTGCAATATGCCACGTTGAAAATCTAATCGACCCACACTTTTTTTAAGATTAGTTGCCGTTTTAACTTTAAAAGTAAGATCATTATTTGTAATTTTTTGACCACAAAGCGCAAAAATAAGCGGTCTGACTAATTGGTAAAAGGTGACCAGTGTAGAGACCGGATTTCCCGGCAGACCACAGAAAAGGGCTTTATTAATGTTTCCGAAAGCAAAAGGTTTACCGGGTTTGATTGCCAGTTTCCAAAAATCTACCTGTCCCAGCGCTTCAAGAGCCTGTTTGGTATAATCTGCATCACCCACCGAAACCCCACCACTGGTGATAATTAAATCAGCATGCTGCGCTGCGCAATCAAGCGCTTGTTTGATTTTGATTGGATCATCGGCAATGATGCCTAAATCGATAATCTCGCAATGTAATTTGCCTAGCAGTAACTTTAGAGTGAAACGGTTACTATCATAAATTGCGCTATGACTGGCTAACGGCTGACCAATTGCAGTAAGCTCATTACCTGTTGAAAACAGTGCAACTTTTAATTTTCTATAAACGATAATTTCACTTAAGCCTAAGGTGGCAAGTGTCGAGAGGGTTGGAATGGTTAATCGTGTACCTTTATCAACAATAATGCTACCTTGTTTAACATCTTCACCGGCAAGGCGAATATTATCACCTGATTTTATATCATTTAAAAATCTGATGCCTGTTGTGGATTTTTCAGTATGTTCTTGCATGACAACCGCATCGGCCTGAGCGGGTAACGGAGCGCCAGTCATAATTCGTAAACATGTTCCTTCTGGCCACTGTAAATTGGCGATATCATCACCGGCAAAAATTGTGCCCGCTAAAGGTAGTGTTGTGGACTGAGTTATATCTGATAATCTGACAGCATAACCATCCATTGCAGAATTATTGAAGCTTGGTACGTTCATTGGCGAAATAATTGGCTCAGCCGTAATTCGATCTAGGGCGCTTTCTAAACTCACTTTCTCGCAACTAAGTGGCGAAGTCATTGCAGCGGTTTGAAGTATGGTTTTTGTGGCTTGTTCAAAAGTCAGTAACATTGATGTCCTACCTTAATTAAATTGTCCTTAGGTGATTTTTGTCAAGAAGTTTCAGAAAATTACTACGTTTCAGTATAAAAGATAGGATAAAGAACTTGGAAACTTAGGTTTAATTGCTTGAAGTTTGCGCCACCTTAAAGCGGCGCAATTTAATTGCTAAACGTTAAATAAAAAGTTCATTATATCGCCGTCTTGTACGACATAGTCTTTGCCTTCTGAACGCATTTTACCGGCCTCTTTTGCGCCTTGTTCACCGCCATATTTAATAAAATCATCAAAAGCGATAGTTTGCGCCCGAATAAAACCTTTCTCAAAATCAGTATGAATTTTACCGGCTGCTTGTGGCGCAGTATCACCAACTGAAATTGTCCATGCTCTCACTTCTTTTACACCAGCTGTAAAATAGGTTTGTAAATTCAATAGGCTATAACCTGCACGAATTACCCGATTTAATCCCGGTTCGGTTAAGCCTAAATCTTGCATAAACTCATCACGGTCAGCATCGTCAAGCTCTGCAAGCTCAGCTTCAATTGCGGCACAAACTGGCACAACAACCGATTTTTCTTCAGCTGCAATCGCTTTCACTTTTTCTAAAAACGGATTATTTTCAAAACCGTCTTCGTTTACATTGGCAATGTACATGGTTGGTTTTAAAGTTAAAAAGCTTAGGTATTTAATGGCATCAAGCTCTTCTTTACTTAAATCAAGTAGCAATAGTTTTTTACCTTGCTCTAAATGAGGTAAACATTTTTCTAAAATTTCTAACTCAAATTTGGCATCTTTATCGCCACCTTTTGCCCGTTTTTGTAAACGAGTGATCGCTCGTTCACACGCTTCAAGATCGGATAGCGCAAGTTCAGTATTGATAATTTCAATATCTTCAGCCGGATCAATTTTGCCCGCTACATGGACAATATTTTCATTTTCAAAGCAACGAACTACATGCCCAATGGCTTCGGTTTCACGAATATTGGCTAGGAATTGATTACCTAAACCTTCGCCTTTTGATGCGCCTTTTACTAAACCTGCAATATCGACAAATTCCATAGTGGTTGGCAATGTGCGCTGTGGTTTGACAATTTCAGCAAGCTGATCTAAACGCGGATCCGGCATTGGCACAACACCTGTATTTGGCTCAATTGTACAAAACGGAAAGTTAGCCGCCTCGATACCTGCTTTGGTTAGTGCATTAAAAAGAGTTGATTTACCAACATTTGGTAATCCGACAATCCCACATTTAAATCCCATACTGTATGTTACCTTTTATCATTAAATATCTTAAAAAATTAAGGGCTAATTATATACTAAATCACGCTAAATGTGCCAATGTTCTTATTTATGATGAAATCTAATTAAAAATCAATCATTAAGCTATTTGGCAGGTAGGCTTAATTTGTCTTTTCAAAGGTCAAACCAAGCTGATAAAGTTGATTTTTTTTCAGTCCATAAATTTCGGCCGTTAATGCTGCTGCTTGTTTTAGTGGTAGGGATTTAACTAATAATTTAAGGGTGCTAATAGCTTTGGCATCGATTTCATTATCGGTTTTAGCTTTTCCTTCCACAATTAAAACAAATTCCCCTTTCTTGCGTGCTGTATCCGTTTGCAGCCATTGAATCAACTCACTTACCGGATAGCTCACAATAGTTTCCCATGTTTTGGTTAACTCTTTTGCCAGCACCACTTGTCTATCTGCACCAAAGATAGTTTGCATATCTTGCAATGTATCGATTAATCGATGTGTCGATTCATAAAAAATCATGGTATGTGGCTGGTCAATGAGACTGGTTAAGTAATCTTGCCGGGCTTTTGCTTTTGCGGGTAAAAAACCTTCATAGCTAAATTTATCTGAAGGTAATCCTGCTACGCAAAGCGCAGCAATAGCAGCGCAAGCACCGGGTATTGGAACAACTTTGATATCATTTTCACGGCACGCTTTCACTAAGTGATAGCCCGGGTCGTTGATTAATGGTGTGCCGGCATCAGATATCAGTGCTATAGACAAGCCGGATTTTAGCTTATCTATCAATTGTTGTGCTCTGTCTTGTTCATTATGGTCATGGAGCGCAAACAGTTTAGCTTTAATGCCAAAATGCTGTAAAAGCAAACCACTATGGCGGGTATCTTCAGCAGCGATAAGATCAACTTTTTTGAGTGTTTCAATTGCTCGAAGTGTGATATCGTCTAAATTTCCAATAGGTGTTGCAACAATATATAAAGTCATTATTTTAAATCACATTAAATTTTCGTAGAAAATACGTTAAAGAGACTGTACGAATGCCTATTTTATTGTATATACTCATGGCTTTCAAAATTAATTCAATTTAAGTCTTTTTTAAAACTTAAAGTAAGATTTTTAATCATTTGTTGTCTGTAACAAATATTCACTTAACAAATGATATAATTATGTTAAATCGTCGCAAAAGCGATGCTTTGCAACTTGCTAAAAAAAGTGCGCTATATTAGGTGATAAATAGCTTAATGCTCAGTGACTTGCTCAATTTAGCATAACATGGAATCAATATAATAGCTTTTTACAACAAAAGCGATAAAATATATTCATAAAACAATATTAAAAAATGAAAGGTGTTGCTGTGAAAAAAATTCTAACATTAAGTTGTTTAAGTTTGATGATTGCTGCTTGTACTCAAACTGATCAAGCCGAGATCGAAGATATTTCCGGTTCTTCTGGTGGATCAATTTCATCTGTATATACTAAACCGCCGTCAAATATTTCTACAGGTTCTCGCGTTTATTCAACGCCAACATCTTATAACCAACCGACTCAAACAACATCTTCGATTCAAAATACATCAACAACCACCAGTAGCAATGGTACGGTGACGACTAATGAACGAATCACTTATAATCGTAATTATGAGGATATTCCCAAAGGCGGATATCAAGGCAATACTTATACCGTTAAACGTGGGGATACTCTGTTTTACATTGCTTGGGTGACCGGTAATGATTATCGTTCGTTAGCAGCGAAAAATAATATCAAAGAGCCTTATGCTGTCAATGTTGGGCAAGTTTTAGATGTGAGCGGTGGAACAACTATTGTGACGCAACAGACAACTACTTCTCAAACTGCAAGCACAAATAGTGGTAGTAGTAATTATGGTGGAGGCCAATTAGATAATCAACCAGCTTCTACCACCACAACAACTACCACAACAACAACGATTGATGAGGGTAAACCACCTAAAACAACGCAAACAACCAATACGGTCACCACGACGCCACCACCAGCAACAGGCACTGTGTCAAATAATAATATTGCATGGCAATGGCCAGCCAGAGGTAAGATCATTGAAAAATTCTCAAATGCAAGTAAAGGGATCGATATTTCAGGTTCGTTAGGTGATAAAATTGTTGCGGCAGCTGACGGTCGAGTTGTTTACTCAGGTAATGCATTACCGGGATATGGTAATTTAATTATCGTCAAACATAATGATGATTATTTAACCGCTTATGCGCACAATCAAACTATTTTAGTGAAAGAGCAACAAGCTGTTCGCGCGGGTGAACAAATTGCTACAATGGGGGCGACAGGTACCTCATCAGTGAGATTACATTTTGAAATTCGTTATCAAGCTAAATCTGTTGATCCTTTAAAATACCTTTCAAATTAATTTAAATTTGAAAATATAGATTATTTAAAACCAAAATGCACAGTTAACTCTGTGCATTTTGATAGAACAGAATTCATTTAACCGTTTTTATTTTAAGCAACAAAGGAGTTAAATTCATGGCAGTAAAAAAATTAGTTCTTATTCGACATGGAGAAAGTGTTTGGAATCAAGAAAATCGTTTTTGTGGTTGGACTGATGTAGATTTATCTGAAAAAGGTAATAAAGAAGCAGCAGAAGCAGGGCAACTACTTAAGCAAGAAGGTTTCCAATTTGACTATGCTTTCACTTCAGTTTTAAAACGTGCAATTCACACTTTATGGCACGTGCTTGATGAAGTTGATCAAGCATGGTTACCTGTTGAAAAAAGCTGGAAATTAAACGAACGTCACTATGGCGCATTACAAGGTTTAAATAAAGCTGAAACTGCAGCAAAATATGGTGATGAACAAGTTAAATTATGGCGTCGTGGTTTTGCCATTACTCCTCCTGCGCTTGAAAAATCGGATGAACGTTTTCCAGGACACGATTCACGTTACCGTAATTTACCAGAATCTGAATTACCATTAACTGAAAGCTTAGCGTTAACTATCAAACGTGTACTTCCATACTGGGAATCAACTATCGCACCACGTGTTGCTAAAGGTGAACGTGTTATTATCGCCGCTCACGGTAATTCTCTACGAGCATTAGTTAAACATTTAGATAACATCAGCGATGATGATATTATTGATTTAAATATTCCAACTGGCGTACCATTAGTTTATGAATTTGATGACAATATGAAAGTTATCAAACATTACTATTTAGGTAATGCCGATGAAATTGCCGCTAAACAAGCAGCAGTAGCAAACCAAGGTAAAGCGAAATAATTTCGTTTTTAACTATTTAAAAACGAACTATTAAAAAAGGTAAGTGATGGTTACTTACCTTTTAAATCAAGATTGTTTATTTTATTTTCGAGAGTATTATTTTGTCTAAAATTTATTATATTTATGCTGTAATGAATGCGGGAAAGTCTACTGAGTTATTACAGATTGATCATAATTATTTAAGTAACAATATGAAGACATTACTGTTAAAGTCATCGGTAGATACTCGTGATTCAGCAGTAGAAATTGTGTCTCGATTAGGGCTGCGAAAAAAAGCATTACAACTTGATGATAACAGTGTTGATGAGATTATTGAACACATAAAACAGAGTAATTATGCTTGTATTTTGATTGATGAGAGTCAATTTTTATCATCCAAAACGATTTGGAAGTTATCCGATGTTTGTGATGAATATGGCGTTCCTATGATGTTTTTTGGATTAAAGACCGATTATATGGGACAGTTATTTGAAGGGTCCAAAACATTATTAGAGATTGCAGATAATTTTAGAGAGCTTAAAACAGTTTGCTGGTGTGGCAAAAAAGCCATTATGAATTTATTAGAAGGCCAAGACGGCCAGATTGTTAAATTTGGTAATTCTATTCATTTAGGTGATACGGAGTTTCATTCTGTATGCCGTAAGCATTGGAAAACCGGTCAAGTAAGGCCAAATTGTTAATTTAGTTGCTATTTTTTAGTAAGGTATAAATTAGTTGGGTTTAGAAATGCGTTTTAAATTTGTTAAAAGAAGATAGTTATTTCCATATTGAGTACAATTTCATTAATTATAAGGAATCGTTATGAAAACCAAAATCAGTTCACTAGCATTAGCGCTAACTTTCATCACTGCTACCGCCCAAGCTCAAGAATATGTTCTTATCGACAAGGAAAAAGATATCGATAAAGGATTTTGGGTTGTTCACAATACCGATATTGGATTAAAAGATACCAATTTTAGAATACAAAATAGAGTGTTAACTGGTGGTAAAGAAGAGGGGTCTCAACTGCTTTCAATTACAAGTGGTAATTTCAACATCTATTTAAGCCCAACCCGTGGAATGGGCATTCTCTCTGTGGAAGGTGACGGCATTCGTTTGGGGTGGGATGCTCCTGTTAAAGGCGTTATTAATCCTAAATTTATCGATCTTGAAAGTCGTGATGGCTTAGGCTGGTTAGATGGTTTTGATGAGATGCTAGTACGTTGTGGTTTTGAATGGAGTGGTCACCCTGTCAAAGCAGACGGTAAAATATACTCACTTCATGGACGTGTTCAAAATATTCCGGTGTCAAAATTACTTGTCAATATAGAAGATAAACCGCCATATACCCTAACAATCAAAGGGCTTATTGAAGAAAAATCAGATAATGATAAAAATTTAGAAACTTGGACGTCATTAACTTATGTTCCGGGCACCAAAGAATTCACTATTCACGATGTTGTGACGAATAAAGGTAAGGCGACCAGTGATTATCAAATCATCTATCATAGTAACTTTGGTACGCCAATTTTAGAAGAAGGGGCTAAGTTTGTTGCACCTGTGAAAGAAATTTCTCCGTTTAACGATTATGCTAAAGGTGGTTTAAAAACTTGGGAAACCTATTCCGGTCCAATCAATGATGCCAGCGAAATGGTATTTAACATCTATCCTTATGCAAAAAATGACGGGCAAACTCAAGTCATGTTAACGGACAAAAATGGCGACAAAGCTGTTGGTATTGCTTATAACATCAAACAATTACCGGTATTTTCATTGTGGAAAAGCTTCGATCCAATTAAACAAGGTTATGTTACCGGTTTAGAGCCAGGAACTAGCTTCGCTTATCCTGTTACAATTGAACGTGAGCAAAAACGAGTCCGTCAATTAGAACCCGGACAAAGCACTGAATTCACTTTAACTTATAGCTTATTGTCAAATAAAGAAGCTGTAAGCAAATATGCAGATCAGATTAAGGCTATTCAAGATAACAGAAAAACTGATATCGTTGAAACGCCAATGGCGCAAGAATAATCACTCACTACCATTGCCTACTTTCTTAGTAGGCAATGTTTCAATAGAATGCTTGTTATAATCTTTAACTCAAAACACCGTTTCCCTTATGCTTTTCGATAAAATTCCATATTAAACTGTGTATTTTACGCCTTCTACTATTAAATAGTTAACTACTGCAAAAGAAAAGCTGTTGAGCACACTTATGTTTGATAATATAACGAGATATTTTTACAATGGTCTTTAAAACCCGTTCAATTTTCTGTTTTAAGATAAAGTACCTTTTACCCAAGACAAATAACAATAGGAAACAAAATGACAGCAAGGCGGATAATTATTGGTATCAGTGGCGCAACCGGATTTGCTTATGGCATCAAAGCGCTAGAATTATTAAAACCAATGGATGTTGAAACGCATCTGGTTATTTCAAAAGCCGCCCAGATAACCCAATCTTATGAAGCACCCGACTACAGCATAAAACAGATCGAATCGCTTGCTGATAAGGTTTACAGTGTCAACAACATTGGTGCAGCAATTGCCAGTGGCTCATTTAAAACTATTGGAATGTTGGTTGCGCCTTGTTCGATGCGCTCTTTGTCGGCTATTGCCAATAGTTTTAGTGATAATTTACTCACTCGGGCGGCAGATGTGGCCTTAAAAGAGCGACGACGGTTAGTGTTAATGGTAAGAGAATCTCCTCTGAACTTAGCACATATCAAAAATATGGAAGCGGTCACCTTAATGGGCGGAGTAATTTTCCCACCGGTACCGGCACTTTATCAACACATTGAAAGTATTGATGATGTCATAACTCATAGTGTTGCAAGAGCATTGGATCTTTTTGATCTTGATATTCCTGCTTTACCACGTTGGGGAGAAGATATGCACTTAAACCGTCATCCCAAATAACGCAGTAATAAATGTTAGCCAATGAAAATAGATAACAATATCATTGAATTTATTAAAAACCAGCATGTGCTTTCGCTCAGTGTACTTTTGCCTGACAATCAGCTATCGGCGTGCAATGTGTTTTATGTGTTTGATGACCAACAGATGTGCCTTTATTTTCTTACCGAATTGAAAACGCAGCATGCTAAAGCGATGTTAACTCATCCCCAAGTCGCTGGTACTATTAACGTGACGCCAAAAAATATACTACACATACAAGGTATACAGTTTAAAGCAGTAGCAACGCAGCTCACCGATCAGCCAGCAAAGCAGGCTTATTCTCTCTATTATCGAGCCTTTCCCTTTGCTCGGATAATGCGAGCGCCAATTTGGTCGTTAACATTACAACAAATCAAAATGACTAATAATCTACTTGGCTTTGCACATAAAACCTATTGGCAACGTCAAAGCAGTTAGTTTTTAGCATTGATAAAATAGTTTTGGGAAACTTACTATTTTAGATAACTTATTTACTGAATTCCCCTCAATATCATCTGCCGATTTGTTGCTTACTCTGCTTGATGTATTATTTAATTGCTATACAAACGTTTTTACACTTATCAATTGCTGATAATATCGTCATTAAAATCCTGTCTAACGTTGATCAAATCAGTTGTATTAATCCAGAAGTCTTAGATAAAAACAGTTGCAAAATATATCGAAACCACGTAAGTTATTAGTGGTATAACAATAATATTATTTGTTGTTTTAAACACTTAGGACAGACATAGCATCATGGATAGTTTGCTAATCGTTTTTACACATTTTATATCAAATGCACCTCCCATGATCTCCTTATTGTTGGTCTCTATTTTGTTAAAATCACCGAAAGGAGCACATCATGGCGCAGAATCCGATCAACCAGATTCCAAACGACCCCGTCAAGCAGGTACAGCAATTTGGGAAACAGTTACTCCATGGACTCCATGAACTGGTCGGCTTAGCTGTCAGTCATAATCGTTATACCTTAACGGTTGACGGGTTAAATGCACCTGTTTCAGTATTAAAGGTTAATGGTGAAGAGCAGTTAAACCAGCCGTGGCAATACACAATAGAGTTTACCTGCACTGATAAACAGCTATCGATTGAAACCCTGCTGAATCAAAAAGCTTCATTCTGCTTTAATCCGTTTACCGGTAATTTGCTTAATACAGCGATACGCTCCTTAACGGACTTACCGACAGCAGGACAAGCCCGCACCCTTTATGGGGTAATTACTGCATTTAGTCTGCTGTCGGTCAGCCGGGATGAGGCGCATTATCGGGTGGTGTTATCGCCAAGATTAGCCCGACTGTCACTGAGCCGTAACAGCGCTATCTTTCAAAACCAAAGTGTCATTAGTGTGGTTGAAACGGTGTTACGCAGCCATGAATTTACCGGCGTTGATTACCGTTTAGAATTAAAAGAGACCTATCCGGAAAGAGAATTTATCACCCAATGGCAGGAGAGTGATTTAGCCTTTATTCAGCGACTGTTAGCCG
>NZ_JAFNOK010000016.1:0-41645 GCF_026536305.1 Gilliamella sp. B3892 | reverse complement strand
TTCAATTTAAAGTTTGATGCTCAATAACTGTCTCTGACATTATTCAAATGAATCTTCAGTGTCACTTATCAAGACTTAATTTTTTAGTCCGTAGACTTTTAATTTTTCGTCTCGCAAGTGCCCACACAGATTGTCTGTTTCTTATTTTTAAAGAGCTGACAGCTTTAAATTTAACTAAACATTTTGTTGTTTTAGTTTGCTGTCTCAAGGGTTGCGTATGTTACTCACTTCACATGTTTACGTCAACCCCTATTTTGCAAAATTTGCTTTTTTTGAATTAAGTGATTGCTTTTTACACAAAGTAATGCCCTATAGGGTTATTTTTAACTGTTTTACAATAGCATCGGCTTTATTTATTGCTTCTTCCACTGTTACAGCGCTTGCAAGTGCAACCCCCATTCTTCGGCAACCTTCAACTTGTGGCTTGCCAAATAAACGTAAATCAGTATTTGGTTGACTTAATGCGTTATCTAAATTTGTGAACGATACCTGTTTTGATTCACCTTCAACCATTATCACCACAGATGCACTAGCATGATATTGTTCAATAAGTGGGATAGGTAAGCCTAATATAGCTCTGGCATGTAAGGCAAATTCAGATAAATTTTGCGAAATTAAGGTTACCATTCCGGTATCATGAGGACGAGGCGATACTTCACTAAACCAAACTTTATCACCTTTAACAAACAGTTCGACACCAAATAAACCGTGCCCGCCTAATGCTTGTGTTATTTTAGTTGCAATATCTTTTGCTTGCTCTAAAGCGTTACAAGACATTTGTTGAGGCTGCCAAGATTCACGATAATCGCCTTTTTCCTGACGATGCCCAATCGGTTCACAATAAGAGACACCATTGATATGCCTAACGGTTAATAAGGTAATTTCGTAATCAAAGTCGATAAAACCTTCTATGATGACTTTACCGCCACCAGCTCTACCACCTTCTTGTGCATATTTCCAAGCTAATTGAAGATCAGCTTCACTACGTAATAATGTTTGCCCTTTACCGGAAGAGCTCATCACTGGTTTAACTAAGCAGGGGTAACCAATCTCTTTTACCGCATCTTTAAATTCTTTTTCGGTTGAAGCAAACCGATAAGGTGAAGTTGGTAGATTTAGTTGCTCAGCAGCAAGGCGACGAATTCCTTCTCTATTCATGGTTAACGCGACTGCTTTTGCAGTGGGAATAACGGTAAATCCTTCTTGTTCTAATTCAACTAAAGTTTGCGTTGCAATGGCTTCGATTTCTGGAACAATAAAATCGGGTTTTTCCTGTTCAATAATTTTTCTCAATTCATTACCATCTAGCATATTAATAATATGATAACGATGAGCAACTTGCATTGCTGGCGCATTCGCATAGCGATCAACAGCAATAACTTCACAACCAAACCTTTGTAGTTCTATCACGACTTCTTTAGCCAATTCACCTGCGCCACACAGCATAACTTTGGTTGAAGTGGGTGATAACGGCGTCCCTAATTTAGCCATAATGTCCTCATACTCAGTTAACTATTTTTAGTTTTAATATCCTAAAAATAAAAAATCGGGAAAATGCTCCCGATTTTTTATTTACAATTACGCTTGATAAGGATCACGTAGAATCATGGTTTCACTACGATCCGGACCTGTTGAAATAATATCAATAGGGGTATCAGTTAATTCTTCTATCCGTTTGATATAGTTTTTTGCGGCGGACGGTAATGCATCAAAATTTTTCACACCAAAAGTTGATTCGCTCCAACCCTGCATAGTTTCATAAACAGGTTTTACCAGGCTCCAGTCTTCCGCTGCTGCTGGTGCATTTTTAATTACATCACCATTTGGTAATTGATAACCAACACAGATTTTAACTTCTTTAAGGCCGTCTAACACATCAAGTTTAGTTAAGCAAAATCCGGAAACCGAATTGAGTTGCACAGCTTTACGAACTGCAACCGCATCAAGCCAACCGGTACGACGACGGCGGCCTGTTGTTGCCCCAAACTCATTACCTTGTTTGCAAAGATACTCACCCACATCATCAAATAACTCTGTCGGGAAAGGACCAGCGCCAACACGAGTAGAATAAGCTTTAACAATACCTAATACATAGCCAACGTAACGAGGACCAAACCCTGATCCGGTCGCTACACCACCCGCTGTTGTGTTTGAAGAGGTAACAAAAGGATAAGTACCATGATCAATATCAAGTAAAGTGCCTTGCGCACCTTCAAACATGATTCTTTCGCCTTTTTTGCGTGCCTCTTCTAATAGCGTTGGTATATCAGCTATCATCTCAATTAAAATGTCAGCGATAGCGAGTGTATCATCCAGCACTTTTTGATAGTCTACTGCTTCGGCTTTGTAGTAGTTAACTAATTGGAAGTTATGATACTCCATTACCTCTTTTAATTTTTCAGCAAAAGCTTGGCGATCACGTAAATCCCCAACTCGAAGTCCACGACGAGCAACTTTATCTTCATATGCAGGACCAATACCACGACCGGTTGTACCGATTGCTTTACTGCCGCGCGCTTTTTCACGGGCTTGATCGAGTGCAATATGGTAAGGCAAAATTAATGGACATGATTCAGATATCAATAATCTTTCTTTAACAGGTATGCCGCTATTTTCCAGTTCCTTCATCTCTTTCATTAATGCATCCGGGCAAAGCACAACCCCGTTAGCAATAATGCTGATGACATTATTATGTAAAATGCCCGAAGGAATTAGATGTAATACCGTTTTTTCACCGTTAATCACTAAGGTATGGCCTGCATTATGCCCACCTTGATAACGAACTACATATTTTGCTTTTTCTGTGAGTAAATCAACAACTTTACCTTTGCCTTCATCACCCCATTGTGTACCTAGCACAACAACATTATTACTCATAGACTATTTACTCATTCAGTTATTTATCAGATTTTAATTTCATATATTGGAAAAATTCACTATCCGGGCTAATGACCATAACATCATTGCCAACAAAGCTTTGTTCATAAGCTTTTAAGCTACGAATAAAGCTAAAAAATTCTTTATCTTTACTAAATGCATCGGCATAAAGTTTAGCTGCATTGGCATCGCCCTCACCGCGGGTAGCACGTGATTGGCGTTCTGCTTCAGATAATATTTTAGTGGCTTGTAAAGTCGCACTTGCTCGTGTTTCTTCAGCTTTTTTGACACCTTCAAAACGTTTATCACGTGCAATAACTTCACGTTCAGCTCGCATTCTTGCATAGATAGAACCAGAAACCGCATCCGGGAAATTGATCTTTTTAATTCGCACATCAATCACTTCAACACCAAATGCTCGTAAGCTGGTTTTAGAACCTTCCGGATCTTTCTTAGCATCATTTACAAGTTTATCGATCGGTGTATTATCAACTGTTTCATGATGAGTACCATTTAAAGCATCTTTCACACGAATCATTAATGAGTTACGTGATTTAGTATCTGCATTAGAATCGTTGATAATGTCTTCATTACTGAGTTTACCGATCTCGGCTCTTAACCGCCCGTTTAAACGAGCTAATAATAAATCTTCGACATTATTACCGCCGGCAATTGTTTCATAATAACGGTTAAAATCCACAATTTTCCATTGCACAAAATAGTCTACAATCAACTCTTTTTTCTGAACATTAAAAAATCGTTGTTCTCGATTATTATTTGAACTATTGGTTGTTTGAATTTTTGCATCAATAACTTTAACGCTATCCATACCCGGAATTTTAAAATGTAGTCCTGGTGTTGATAACTCAATAATTTTATTGAATCGTAAAACCACACCACGAGTTCCTTCTTCAATCACGTAGACACTTGAGACAAGTACACCAATTAAAATCAAAACAAGAGGAATCAATAATTTACGCATTTATATTTCTCCTTAACGTCCAATAAACCGCGGTTCCCGCATTGTTCTATCAGTTGGCTGATTGTTCGGGCTAACGCTTTGTTGTGATTCACTCTTAGCTTCTGGTACAGTGATTATTGGTTCAGAAGAACTTGGTGTATTAAAATTGTATTCGCTATTTGAATCAATTGAATTAGTCGCTGGTTGACCTTTATTTTTCATTAATTGTTCTAAAGGTAATACCATTAAATTACCACTTTTATCATTAACAATGACTTTATTGGTTTTACTCAATATTTTTTCCATTGTCTCGATATATAAACGCTCTTTGGTTATTTCCGGCGCCGCTTTATATTGTGGTAGTAATTTTTCGAAGCGTGCTACATCACCCGCTGCTTCGAGTTCAACTTTGACTTTATAGGCATCTGCATCAGCTATAATTCTTGCTGAGTGACCTTCTGCTTGCTGGATTAATTGAACTTTATCGGCTTCAGCTTTTTTGATTTCACGCTCACTATCGCCTTGAGCACGAATCGCATCATCATAAGCATCTTGAACTTGATCAGGAGGACCGGCAACCTGGAAATTTAAATCAACGATATTAATCCCCATATCATACTGCGTAATAACATTAACTAGCTCATCTTTAGTGCTGCTTTCAAGAGCCGCACGGCCATCTGAAATAATTGCATCGATATTAGAGCTTCCTACTGCCGTTCTAAGTGCACTATCTGCCGCTTGGTGAAGACTATCTTTAACATTTGTTACATTAAATAAATATTTTATCGGATCGTTGATACGATACTGAACATTCATCTCAACATAAACCAGATTTTCACCGGTGGTCACAATATAGCCTTTAACATTGAAATTTTGTGTACCTTGCGTATCAACAACATACAAATTATCAACTAAAGGTATTCGCCAATTTAATCCGGGTTGAATAATTTCTGGCTGAACTTGACCAAAGCGAGTTATCACACCACGCTGGCTTTGATTAATAGTATAAAACCCACTTCCTGCCAAAATGACGATAAGGGTGACAACAATAATACCAATAATTTTTGAGGCATTTATTGGCAACTTAGTGCCTTGTGACCCACCATTATTGTTTCCTGAGTTACCCTTTTTTAGAAGGTTATTAATGATATCCAATAAACCGCCTGATGATTTGGACGGTTTTTTGTTGTTATTTCCCCATGGGTCGTTATCTTGTCCGTTATTACCGGGCTGATTCCACGCCATATTTTAGATGCTCCATTTAACAATTAGTTTAGTTGTTATTTTGCGTATTGGTTAAGTATAGCAGATCTGGTTCTTGTTTACAGAGGCGATTCCATTCAATTAAAGGCATCCTCACATCAAGATGAAAACTACCATCTTTATTAATGAATTCATGTTCCACTGCATTTAACTGATAAAAACGACTTCTAAGTCTGGCTAAATGAGTTGGTAAGCTTAATTGACAAACTTGAATCTGTCTAGCAAGCCTTTCTTTTAATGCAATAAATAAGAGATCTAATCCTAAACCATTTTGCGCAGAAATCCAAACACGAATTGGCATTCCATTTTCATCACGATCAATACAGGGCTGTTTGTCGTCCATGAGATCGATTTTATTCATCACTAATAACGTTGGGATTTCATGTGCTTGAATTTCTAACAGTACTTCATCAACAGCATGAATATTATCCAGTAAATTAGGATCGGCTGCATCAACAACATGTAGCAAAAGTGCCGCTTCTTGCGTTTCAAGTAAAGTAGCTTTAAAAGCTGCGATAAGATCATGCGGCAAGTGACGAATAAATCCCACGGTATCGGCTAACACAACTTCGCCAACATCATCGACCATAATACGCCTTAATGTTGGATCGAGTGTTGCAAATAATTGGTCTGCGGCATAGACATCAGCATTTGTTAACTGATTAAAGAGTGTTGATTTACCGGCATTGGTATAACCGACTAATGAAACGGTAGGCAGATCGGCTTTGTTTCTTGATTGGCGATTTTGATTACGCTGTTTTTCAACTTTGGCAAGTCGGGATAAAATTAATTGAATTCGATGCCGGATTAAGCGTCTATCCGTTTCTAACTGAGTTTCACCGGGACCACGCAATCCTATCCCACCTTTTTGACGTTCTAAATGTGTCCATCCTCGAACTAAACGAGTGGAAAGGTATTGTAATTGGGCTAACTCTACTTGCAGTTTACCTTCATGCGTTCTGGCTCGCTGAGCAAAAATATCGAGAATCAATCCTGTTCGATCAACTACACGGCATTCGCACAGTTTTTCAAGGTTACGTTCTTGAGTGGGTGTTAGTGTATGATTGACTAAAATAACCGATGCTTCAAGTTGCTTAACTTTTTCAGCGATTTCTAGGGCTTTACCCTCGCCGATAAAATATTTGGCTTGTGGTGATTTTCTTGAAGTTGTCACGATATCGAGAATGTCTATTTGAGCTGAAGAAACTAATACTTCAAACTCTTTTAGATCCTCGATATCGCTTTCTTGGGGGAAGAATACATGGACTAATAAGGCAGATTCACCGCCTTTATATCGCTCAAACAATCAAATTCTCCACTGAAAATAATCAGCTTTCGCTTTCCTCTTCAGACTGGGTTACCAATCCTGAAATAGGTCTTGAAGGAACGACTGTTGAGATAGCATGTTTATAAACCATTTGGCTCACTGTATTTTTTAATAAAATTACAAATTGATCAAATGATTCTATTTGTCCTTGTAATTTAATACCATTAACTAAATAGATTGATACAGGAATGTGTTCGCGACGAAGCAAATTTAAGTAAGGATCTTGTAATGACTGCCCTTTTGACATGAGTTTATCCTTTAAAATGATAATAAAATAAAATATGTATGTGTGATAGTTATACTTTAGTTAAAATATTTTTTTATTAGTAAGTAACAAAAAAACACTTATTTAGTATTATCAAAATAACATAAAAAAGGCTACTCTTAAACCGCTCATCTGCAATTTATGCACAAATAACTAAAATTTTAACAAATTAACACAAAACAAACGAAAAATTATGCTTAAACGTCGTAATATCCTAAAACTTCTTTACAGACTGAAAAAAATTTGTCATTAAATGTAACGTTATGCAAAATAATTTATCAATTAATGAAGCGGGCCAGTTTTTAATGATTAAAAAATCTGATTAAGCATTGTTTCGCTATTATCACTGTTTAACCAAGTAATTGGCTGTTGCCACCCGCGAAGCCAAGTGATCTGTCTTTTAGCTAATTGGCGAGTTGCACAAATACCTTTAAATACCATCTCATCATAGCTAACATCGCCGGTTAAATATTCCCACATCTGCCGATAACCAACACAACGAATAGAGGGAAGATTCAAGTGCAGATCCGATCGCTGCATCAATGTTTTCACTTCGTCTTCAAACCCCTGATCTAGCATCTGTAAAAAGCGCTGTTCAATACGTTGATGTAGTTCTGCTCTATCTTGTGGCATGATAGCCAATTGCTTGATGTCATATGGCAACGCTTCGCCGCTTTGCTCAGTTAGCTCAGTTAAGCTTTTACCGGTAATCAAATAGACTTCTAGAGCACGATTTAGTCGCTGAGGGTCATTTGGGTGGATCCGCTTTGCTGAAACTGGATCCACCTTTTTTAAATCCTCATGAATGGCTTGCCAACCTAATCGATTGGCTTTCTCTTCTATTTGCTGACGAATTTCACTATCTGCCGCCGGAAGCGGTGATAAACCTTCGATTAATGCTTTGAAATAGAGCATGGTGCCACCAACTAATAATGGAATTCGGCCATTTTTTAGTGAAGTTTCAATTTCAACTATCGCATCATGGCGAAAATTGGCAGCCGAATAGCTCTGCGCCGGATCACAAATATCAATCAGCTTATGTGGATACTGTTTTTGTTCATCTTGAGTGGGTTTAGCGGTACCGATATCCATTCCTCGATAAATCAGTGCTGAATCAACACTGATGATATCAATTGGGTATTTATCAGCAAGAGCCATTGCAAAGGCGGTTTTGCCCGAAGCGGTTGGCCCCATTAACGAAATAATTTTTGGTTTGTTCATGATAACATTGATTGAGTAAATGATTGGAGATCAACGGGATGTAAAAATGTCGTTTGTTGTAATAACTGAGCATCAATCTGCTCTAATTGCGCTAATAGTTGTATCACTTTGGCAACGCTCCAACTCGCCGTACGATTATCATCGCATTGGCTTGCTAACCATGCTGCTATTTGTGTTGGATCAATACCCTTCTCGTTGTCTTTATCTGACGATGTCAGATAAGCGATTAAACTAGGTAAGAGCTGTTGCCAATTCATTGTTCGCAACATTTTAGGCACGCTTTGTAAATGGAGTTTAGCTTTATCAACATAAAAATCAAAGCCTAAAAACTGCAATTGTGGTTGATAAGTGGCTAACACTTGCTGTTCTTTATGATTAACTAAAATAGTCAGTGGAATAAGTAATTTTTCCGATTCTTGAGTTAATAATTTGATTGCAGTTACTTTTTGTTGCGCAATTGGTAGATTCATTAACATAAACTTTTGCTGATTATCTTCATACTTTTCCAATAAGGCGATATCAGGTTGAATGACCGTCAACACCCGACCAAATTGGACTAATGAGGCACTATCAAGCTGTTGATGTAACGTTTGTAATGGCGTATTTCGTTTCGGAAATAACGCATCTATCACCGCTTTTTGTGGTTCAGTAATAGTATCTTGTGACGATTCAATCGCTTCAGATGCTGCAACCAATTCCAGTTGCGGCTCAACCTTTACTAACTGCCCATAAGCTGTATTTTCTTTAATATGATTAGCCTGTTTTTTCGGTAGCGGATTGGCGGTTTGATAAGATTGCGGCGATTTAGGGTGATTAAAGATGTTTTCACCGGCAGCAGATCGATTTGGCATAATAGCGGGTTGGTCTGTGGCTATAGAAGGCAAATCAGACTCTAACGCCATAACGATAGCTTGATAAACAAAATCATGCACAAGTCTCGCTTCGTGAAAACGCACTTCATGCTTAGCGGGATGAACATTAACATCGACTTGTTTAGGGTCAATTTGTAAAAATACGACATAACTTTGTTGTTCATTAGTACGACTGACATAAGCTTGTCGTAAAGCATGATTTAAGAGTTTATCTTTAATGACTCGACCATTAACATAAAAATATTGCAGATCACTCACTTCGCTACTGGTTACCCAGCCTTGAATAATTAAATCATCATGTTGCCAATCCAATTTGACCGCTTTTTGCATAAACGCTCGACCACAAACCATTTCAACCCTTTTTGCTAACTCTTGAGTACGATACTGTTTAACGAGCTTACCATTGTGCTGTAAATTAAAAGTCACATCTGGCCGAGCTAGCGCAATTCGTCGGACAAACTCCTCAATATGCATAAATTCGGTTTTCTCAGTTTTAAGAAAACGGCGCCTTGCCGGCGTATTGTAAAATAGGTCAAGCACTTCAACTGTTGACCCCACAGGATGAGCGGCAGGCTTGATTGTTGGCTGCATATCCCGGCCTTCAGCATAAACTTGCCATGCTTCTGATTGTTCAGCCGTACGAGAAGTTAGCGTTAATCTGGCAACAGAGCTAATACTGGCTAGCGCTTCGCCACGAAAGCCAAGACTCATTATCGAATCTAAATCATCAAGCGTGGTAATTTTACTGGTTGCATGACGTGCCAGGGCTAAAGCCAGTTCATCTTTGGCTATCCCACAACCATTATCACGAATACGAATTAGCTTACAGCCACCTTGTTCTAAATCAATATCGATTTGTGTACTGCCGGCATCAAGGCTATTTTCAACTAACTCTTTAATAACCGATGCCGGTCGTTCTACCACTTCACCTGCTGCGATTTGATTAGCTAATTGAGGTGATAGAATATGAATTGCCATTAATGTTGCTCTCCAAATTTCGGATTTTGTTTTACATAGTTTTTAACACCTCTATAAATTGCTTTGGCAATTTTCTCTTGATGTGCATTATTTGCAAGTAAGCTCTCTTCGCCTTGATTAGAAATAAAGCCCACTTCAACTAAGATTGACGGAATATCAGGCGAACGTAATACCCCTAAACTTGCATGTTCGGGCTTATGTTTATGTAATTTAATAACCCGATTCAACTCTTTTATCACTTGCGTTGCCAGCTCATATCCTACACGTTGAGAGTAGGAAAATTGTAAATCAATCACAGCTTGACTCAAATGGGGATTGTGATCTTCGCTCAAGGCATCACCGGCGCCACCTAATAACTGAGACTGTTTTTCATCTTGCTCTAACCAGCGACCAAGCTCCGTATCAGCCCGTTTGGTCGATAATACCCAAACTGAAGCACCGGTCGCTTTTCGGTTTGGTGCCGCATCAGCATGAATCGAAATCAATAAATTGGCCTTATTATTGCGGGCAATTTCTGAACGCTCTGCAACAGAAATAAAATTATCATCAGTTCGAGTGAGCACCCCACTAAATTGAGGATCTTTATTTAATAAATTAGTCAGTTTTTTAGCAATAGACAGGGTGACTGTCTTTTCATACAATTTGTTTTTACCTACTGCACCCGAATCTTTACCACCATGTCCTGCATCAACAGCAATAATTACTTTGGCGGCATAAGCTGAACTGCAAAGAAGTAAAAGCATTAAAAAAGTGAGTAGTTTTTTCATTGTTTTTTCACTAGTTCATCGTTTAATTGATTGATAATAGCTTGGCCGGTATCTGTTTTTGCTTCTAAACAAACACTACGTTCAAGCGCCAAATAATCCAAATGAATTTCGATATCGGCGTTAGGTAAAATACCTTGAGCTTGATTGGGCCACTCAATTAAGCAAATAGATTTTGCAGCAAAATATTCACGAATCCCCATAAACTCCAACTCTTCAGGATCACTAAGCCGATATAGATCGAAATGATAAACACTAAACCCGTCAAACTCATAAGGTTCAACTAAAGTATAGGTTGGACTTTTAACATTACCGATATGACCTAATTGTTGTAAAAAACCACGACTAAATGTCGTTTTTCCTGCGCCAAGGTCTCCAATAAGATAGATAACTATTGCACTATCATGATTCAATAAATAGTGTAGCGATTGTTTTGCCAGTTGCTGACCAAACAAAATGGTTTCGTGCTCGTTAGCTAAAATGATCGATTTCATGACGAATTCTTTGCTCAATAAATAGTCCTTATTATATACTAATAACTATTAAAGATGTACCATGCAAGATTAACGTGATATCTTGTCAAGAAGTTTCAGAAAATATATACGTTTAAGTATAAAAAGTGAAAAATAATGTTACATACAATTTCAACAGCTAACCAATCGATTATTGATACCCAACTAATATCTGATCAAGATGCGGTGCTATTTTGGCAAAATGGCGTGATGTTAGCCAGACAACATATCCCATTACTCGATGAAATAGTCAAAAAAACGCCGTATTGCTTTGCACTTGATAGTGACATCGCCGCACGTGGATTAATCGCATTGATCGACGCAAGAATTAGTATCATTAATATGCAACAAGCTGTAGAGTTAACCGCAAAATATCACCCACAATTAAACTGGGAATAATCGATTTATGGCCTTTAGCCAATGCTTATGGTTAAAGGTTATACCTTTAATCTCATTTGATTAACCTAACCAGCCCAGGCTTCAAGCAAATATTGGCACATTTGCAAATCTGATTTGCTAGGTTTAATATGATTTTCAATTCTTTTCGTTAATTTTCAAATTTTAATGGCCAATTTATTATCTTTATCTCAATCAACAATCCGATTGAAAAATGGGGAAGTGATTGCTTACCCGACAGAAGCGGTGTTCGGGCTAGGTTGCGATCCTGATTGCCAGTCAGCTGTACTCAAACTGCTACAATTAAAACAACGATCAATTGATAAAGGGCTGATATTAATTGCCAGCAATTTTCAACAACTGACTCCTTATATCAATCTTAATGCTATCACCGCTGAGCAAAAACAATTAGCCTTGAATAGCTGGCCTGGTCCAATCACTTGGATTTTTCCTAAAAATCTTAGCACGCCTTACTTCTTAACCGGTCAATTTGATTCAATTGCCGTACGTGTAACTGCGCATCCTTTAGTGCGCGAGCTTTGTGAGCAATTTGGTAAACCACTGGTATCAACCAGTGCTAATTTATCAGGCTATCAGGCTTGTAAAACTGCGGCGGAAGTTGCTAAACAATTTGGTGAGGATTTTCCAATTTTACAAGGTGAGACAGGTAATCGATCGCAACCTTCGGAAATTAGAGATATCTTAACCGGTCACATTATTCGACAAGGATAACCCATGCAAAACTTATATATCGGTGTCATGTCTGGAACAAGTATGGATGGGGTTGATATGGCGTTAGTGGATATTACCGCCAATAAGATTGTGACATTAGCCAGTGACTGTGAGCCAATGCCGGAATCAATTAAACAACGGTTACTTAACCTCTGTGAAACAAAGCACACAACACTGCAAAATTTAGGCGAGCTTGATCACCAACTGGGTTTGTTATATGCCGATAGCATCAATAAGTTTTTACTTAAAAATGATATTGATAGAAAGCAAATTAAAGCGATCGGCTGTCACGGTCAAACTGTCTATCATGCACCAAACACACAATATCCTTTTACGATGCAAATTGGCGATGCCAATATTATCGCTGCCAAAACAGGAATCACAACAATTGCCGATTTTCGGCGTAAAGATATGGCTTACGGCGGGCAAGGTGCGCCACTCGTGCCCGCTTTTCATAAAGCGGTGCTGCAAAACCAACAGATTAATCGAGTGGTTTTAAATATTGGTGGTATCAGTAATATTTCAGTATTAATCCCCAATCAAGCCGTTATTGGGTATGACACTGGACCGGGTAATGTATTACTCGATAGTTGGATATATCAAAATCTGAGTAAAAGGTATGACAAAGACGGGCAATGGGCGAAAACAGGCAAGGTTAATCAAGCGTTATTGTCCCAATTATTTGATGAAGACTATTTTAAAATGCCTGCCCCTAAAAGTACCGGACGTGAGTTATTTAATCTACCTTGGTTACATAAAAAACTGACTCAATTTGCGTTATTACCTCAAGATATACAAGCCACATTAGTTGAATTTACGGCGTTATCTATCGCGCAAGAGATTAGAAAATTACCGATTAATAAACAGTTACCTTGCCAACTATTGGTTTGTGGCGGGGGAGCAAGAAATCCGCTTATTATGCAAAGATTATCGATGTTATTACCCCAATGGCAGGTAATGAAAACCGATCAAGTGGGTATAAACAGTGATGACATGGAGGCGATTGCTTTTGCTTGGCTGGCTTATTGTCGCATTAATCATATTCCTTCGAATATTCCGGAAGTGACTGGCGCAAGCCAAGCGGTATGTTTAGGCGTGATATATCAATAATAACAGCAATTAATCAATATTTTTTGATTGTTTGTTATAACCAATCAACTCTGAAATTTTGGCCGCAGATTGACTGATTTCATTAATTAATTTCGCTTCTTCATCAGCAGTGTTGCATCGAAAAATTGAGGTTGATAGGCTTAATGCCGCAATAATATTGCCTAAACGATTATAAATCGGCACCGCAAAGCATCGTAAGCCTAGCTCAGATTCTTCATTATCTTTACCATATCCACAACGTTTTACTTCATCGAGTTCAGCTAAAAAAGCCTCTTTGCTGGTAATGGTTTTGGGTGTATACCTGACAAAATCAATACCATTAACTAAGCTTTTTTTGCTTTCGTCATCGAGCCAAGCTAATAAGACTTTACCGAGTCCACTTGCGTGAATTGTGGCTTGATTACCAATTTTCGAAGTTAAACAGAGGCTATATTGTTCAGAAGCAACTTTATTAACATAGATAATTTGATCACCTTCTCGAACCGCTAAATGGATAGTTTCTTTAGTTTTATCCCGTAACTTTCTCATTTCTAAATCAGCAATGGTCAAAAAGTTTTGGTGATAAAGCACTCGGTTACCTAAATCAAGTAGTTTTAAATTCAACGAATACTTGTCAGAATCCTCTTCTTGATTAACGTAACCTAATGATTTCATAGTTTGTAAAAAACGATAAGCTGTGCTTTTAGGCATCATTACTTTTTGCGATAATTCTGATATTGCAATGTCTTTTGACTCAGATAAAGCCTCTAAAATTCCAAAAACTTTTAATACTGAAGCAACGGATTCTGGTGAACTATCGTTCATGATAAGCACATCTCCTTACTAAAATTAGCTATTAATGAGTTATAAAATGATATATTTGTTCAAATTTAGTCTGTCGAAATTATATCATATTTAATTATGACTCGTTACTAGCTATTTTATAAAAAATCCAATCTTTGTGGCGTAAACATATCAAGCAGTACGCCAGCTTGTTTACAAACGCAACCATGTTCAATATTAGGCTTTTTGTATAAAGTATCGCCAGCACGAACAATTTTAGTTTCATCGCCAATGGTAAATTCAAATTCACCGGATAACACATAAGTTAATTGTTCATGAGGATGATGATGCATCGCCCCTATAGCGCCGGTTTGAAAATGGACTTCAACGGCCATCATATTACCGTCATGCGCCAATATCTTACGTTTAACACCATTGCCTAAATCGATTAATTGACAATCTGAATTAAAACAAAACATGAGTTCACTCCTAAATATTTAAAACAGATAAGAGATAAAAAGCTTTGTTTTTTATCTCTTATCTCTGTCAATTTTTTGCAATATTATACAATTAAGGTTGTTTACCGATATAGGCTAAAATTCCGCCGTCAACATAAAGAATATGGCCATTGACAAAATTTGATGCGTCCGACGCTAAAAAGACCGCTGCCCCGGCTAAATCATCAGGAGTGCCCCAGCGACCAGCTGGTGTTTTAGCGATAATGAACTGATCAAATGGATGACGAGATCCGTCCGCTTGTTTTTCACGTAATGGCGCCGTTTGTGGTGTAGCAATATAGCCCGGTCCAATACCGTTACATTGAATATTGGCACTACCAAATTCAGAACAGATATTTTTAGTGAGCATTTTCAAACCACCTTTAGCCGATGCATAACCGACAACTGTTTCACGGCCAAGCTCACTCATCATTGAACAGATATTGATGATTTTGCCACTTCCTTTTTTAATCATTGACGGAAGAACGGCTTTAGCCATAATAAATTGACCGGTTAAATCGATATCAATAATTTTTCTGTATTCGGCTGCGCTGGTTTCTAACATTGATTTTCGTTGAATGATCCCAGCATTATTGACTAAAATATCAATTACGCCATGCTCTTGTTCAATTTGAGCGATCGCTTTTTCAACAGCTGTTTCATCTGTTATATCAAATAAATAACCGTGGGCATCAATACCTTGAGCTTTATACGATTCAATTCCTTTCTGTAAGTTTTCAGGTACAACATCATTAAATACAATTTTCGCTCCAGCTGACGCAAGCGATTTTGCAATTTCAAAACCAATACCGTAAGAGGCACCGGTAACAAGCGCAACTTTATTGTTAAGTGAAAATTTATTTAAAATCGACATAGTTATATTCTCCGTTATATTTATGACAGACAAATCACGGTCTATCACATTTCATTTAAAATGTTAGTTGGCACTTTGGTTAAATAAAGTGCTGGTTCATCTTGCGCATCACACGAGTATAAAACATATTGATTATCAGGCGAAAACGAAGGGTGCGGATGCGTTACTTGACGATCACCGTCTAATACTCGCCAAGAGCTATTGTGTTTAACGAGTTTATGGGCTGTTTGGGTTTTAGGCGCTAAAATATAGAGCCAAGGATCATTTTCTATTTTGTAGCCACTTGTATCAATGACATCAACAGGGCTTCCGGTGCCATCACCAATATAAAGTGTTCCGTCAAAGTTACTCATTAAATGTGAGCAGGCGGGCATTTCCATAATTTGTTTATCTTCATTGGTAACTGGGTTATAAAGTCGAATATAACGTTCTTGCTGCCCTTTCATATATGAAACGTAAGCAAGCCCGGAACCATCCGGTACCCAAAACTCGTGGGTACAGCTCTCTCCCGGTAAATTGTCATGAGCTTTACGCTCATTGTTACCGTCACGATCCACTAACCATATTCTGGCATCAACTAAATCATGCGGTCCTTCATGACAAAAAGCGACGGTATTGTCATCGAAAGGTCTGAAAATTGGGTGACCTAACCAAACATTCTGATCAATTACCGTTGTTGCAACGCCTGTTGCAATATCAATTTTGATCAACCGACAATGTGGGTTTTTATCATAAAACGCTTTGAAAATCGTCCAATCAGTCAAAGGTGTCCAATCTTTTTTATCGATTTCAATGCCAACAATTTCGGTACAATCACTATTAGCGACCCAAGTACCATAACCAACCCACTGCTCTGGCACGGTATAAACATTTTTTTCTTCAAGGGTTTCAAGGTTTACTTGTTGTAAGTTACGCTCATTTTTAACGTAGTATAAAAATTTATCATCAGGCGATAAAAAGCCGCCAAAAGTATTATCGCCAGCGCCTTCAGTAAGCTGCTTAGCGGTCTGATTTTCAAGATCGAGCAAATAGTAGTTACGATTGGAGTCAAATTCACCGGCAAAGAGGATTTTTCGACCATCATTGGTAAAACATTTTTGGTAAAAATAATTACGATGACATGTCACACCTTCCGGTGTGAGTCGGATAATTTCATTTTTTGAATCATCATCTACAAAGGATGAAAATGATAATTGTACAATATTCCCCTTAGCCATATAAACTCCCTGAATCTAAAAAAATTAAATGTATAAAAGACTTAAATTATTATTTTGGGCTATAGTAATATAAAAAAGGGGATGGTTTTGTGACTTTCATCACATTGCAATAAATTTATTAAAACATCGTTTTATTTTAGTTAAAAAAATTGCTATATTTTTTTGCACGTTTATAATCGATATAAAGCACATTAATAACAAACGCAGGATCTGTTTTTTATGTAATTTGTTATTATTTTAACAAAATTAGAGGTAAATCATGAAAATAGCACTAATGAATGAGTTTAGCCAAGCGGCTAAAAATCCAATTATTCTAAATGAATTAAAAAATGCGACGGAAAAGCACGGCCATACCGTTTTTAATGTCGGCATGGATGGCGACAATGACAATAAATTAACTTATGTTCATTTGGGTATTATTGGCGCTATTTTATTAAACAGTAAAGCGGTTGATTTCGTTATTACCGGTTGTGGTACCGGGCAAGGAGCACTAATGGCATTAAATGCTTTTCCTGGCGTTAATTGTGGCTATTGTATTGAGCCTACTGACGCTTATTTATTTGCTCAAGTTAATAATGGCAATGCATTATCTCTCGCTTTTGCCAAAGGATTTGGTTGGGGTGCTGAACTGAACGCGCGCTATATTTTTGAAAAAGCATTTGAAGGCGAAAAAGGCTTAGGTTACCCACCGGAACGCCGTGAATCGCAAAATGCGAATGCTATTATTTTAAATGAAATGAAAAACGCCGCAGGTAAAAGCTTAATTGAATCATTAAAATCAATTGATCAATCACTGTTAAAAGATGCAATCAAAGGCGAACGTTTCCAAAAATGCCTATTTGACAATAGCCAAGATCCTCAAATTACTGCCTATATTAAAAGCCTACTAGCTTAATTATCATGGCTTATTTGCCATTTCAAACGTAACGGTCGTTGCATGAAATGGCAAATCTATATCGTCTTAATCCAATTATCATCTAATCACTTATCTCACTTACGTATCCCAAAGATAAACCGTCAGCACAATTAAAATTAGCTGCAACAATATAAACGCAATAAGGGTTGATGTTGGTAAAAATAAAATCAGTATACCGTGATATTGTGCGCTAAACCCAATTGTTGGTTTAGCGCTAACATTGATTATTAACTAGTTAACCAAGTGCTGGTCAATTAATGTTTTTAATTCGGGAGGTAAAACAATATTTCCGTTTTGATCACGTGTTATTGTGAATTTAATATCATCTTTCCACAATGCATCACGCGTAACAGATTGAAAATCTTTAACAACAACTTGTGGTCCTAATGAATCTTTAATCACCGATTGCCAGCTATCACGAATAGAGTAGTTATGCTCAAATGTTACCACCGGGTTTAAAAAGGTATAAGGATTAGCCCGTAAGATATAATTATATCTGGCACTATTGATAGCGATATTGTTACTTATTGTATAAGAACCGGTATTAAAATTATCAGTAAATCCATCCATATTATTATTTAACGCAATGGAATTGATAATTCTGTGGTTTACTGGCTGCCCTTCGGCGCCTAATTTAAAGCCATTACCAATACTACCTTTAGCTATATTGGGTTTAGAGAATGGAAAACCGTTAGAATAAGTTATCGAGCTATCAATTAAAACCGGTTCGTTAGGGCCATCTTCAATCTTATTATACAGATCGAATCCATCGTCGGTATTGTTATGCGCAATACACCCTCTAAACACATTACCTTTACCAACCCCTAACTTAGCGGCAAAACCGTCGGCATTTTTACCGGATTTATCCATATTATTATAGGAATCAGAATTAAGTACTAAGTTATAAGACGGCCAAAACAGTCGATTTTTGCTTTTAGCAGAAATGGCTAATCCGGTATCGCTATTATTACGGGTGATAACTTGATCGATAATATTATGGCTACCGGCAATTCTTAAATAGGCGGGTTGATTATCTTTATCATCAATATTACCGTCAAAAATTACCTGTTTTATTGACCAGTAATAACCATCTAAATTAAATGTTTCGTTGATAAATATCGCTTTATGTTTATTTATCGCTTCAATGGTTTTTAATTTGCCCGGTAAACCACTCAATGTTGGGGTAATAGTTACGCCATTATAATAACCATCCATTAAATAAATCACACCATTTGGCTCAACACTATTGATAGCTGTTTGTAAATCAACCGGCGAGCGTTTTGTCCCTTGATTGTGACTTTTACCTGTAGGGGAAACAACAATATGCGATAAGTTTTCAATTGTTGATTTATCCAGATTTACCGTAAAGGTTTGGCTATTAGTTTTATTCTGATCTTTAAATTCGACCGTGAAGGTATTAGCCCCTTGTGATAATTCGGTTGTAATTTGTAATAATTCACCCACTTTAGCAGTAAATGTTTTATTGATCTCTTTTACAAAAACTGTCCCTGACGTGTTAGGGAAAAATTGTAATGTGTAGTTTTTATGATAAACCTTGAGTGGTGAAGCGAGGGTTAATGTTGGCTTAATATCCACAATAACCGGTGGTTTTTCCGGTAATTGGCTGTAGTTGACCAGCTCATCACCAAGGGTCAATGCCGAATTTTTGAACTCAACTTTAGCATTTCTCGAAGCAAAAAAACCGACATAAATATTGGTGTTATCTTGTTGATTCATAAAGCCTTGATAGTCATTCATTTGCCATTTATTCACCACTCCTGAAGCGTTGTCTTTCATCGCTAAAATAAATTTGTCAGCTGTTCGTGTTAGGGTTAAATGCATATTTTTAACCTCAACATAATTGACGTTTTGAACATAATCATCTTTATTAATTGATATACCTTCATTACCCCAAGCTTTTTTTACGCCATCACGCACCAATGCGGTGACTTTGACTAAATTATCATTCTTTTTATTTTGGGTAATTAAGGCATTCATAATAACATTTGAAGCATTGGGAAACTCCTCATAACCTGCCGGCTGAGGATCACTTCTGGCAACGCCAATAGTATCACGCACAAATAAACCCACAGCTTCTTGTGCTGCCGGAGTTTTACCGTCGACTTCCGGGCCAATCTGTTCTAAGGTAACATCACTTTCTAAAGTAAAGGTTTGATTAACCGGTAATTGAGTGTAAAAAACCACCATTCCATCATGCGAGTTAGCTATTTTTCCGCCTCGACTTTCAAGATAAAAATCAGCCGGCAATTGATAGGGCTGATTAGGGATTAAAAATGAGCTTTGACCTGCAATCCACGCATTATTGGTTCCGACTTTTTCGGGCTTAATAAGTGAAGCAAAGTTTAAATCTGTTGATTGACCAAAGGCTATTGTTTTCCATTGTTGTGCATCTGCAGTGCCAAAATAGAGCGCTGATAGACAAAGTGCCGAAGTAAATATTTTTTTCATTATGTATCCTAACAGTTTTTTGTACTGATTATTAAAGCTTTCCATTACCTACTAAGCGTGAGTATTGCTTAGCAAAAAACTTAGCATCATCTAGCGTGTATTGATAAGGAACAGACCAAGTTACCTTATTATCAAAGCCGCACGACGACCAATTAACCGTTGATTGATTGAATAAAGAGTGGTTATCTTGAAGATTATTGCCTTTAAACTGTTTGACTATTTTGCAACTGTCTTTCAGACCAGTAATCATAAATTGATTCTTTTCTGAAAGAACGCTGCCTTTATAACCTAAACCGATTGAATAAAGATAAGGATAGGCAGTTTTAGATGTATCAACAGTGCCTTTAAAGAGATTGTTATACATATGGACCTTGCCAAATCTAATCCTTGGAGCACGTTGACCAATATCAGAAAAAACATTATGATGAAGCGTGATATTTAATTTGTTTTCATCTTGCTCGGCGTTTTTATCACTGTGACCAATTAACATGGTTTTATCATGGTTTTCAAACAAGCAATAAGAAACTGTAATAAAATCACTACCACGCTTAATGTCTAATAAACCATCGTGTTGTACATATTTGTAGCCTGCTTTTTCTTGATATTTATCGTCGGTAAATTGGCCGTCGGTAAAAGTGACATGATCGATCCAGATATAGCTTGAAGTGATAATATTAATGCCATCCCATTCGGCGTTCCAGCCGTCACCCTCTTCAAATTTCGGCTCAACATCAACGGGGGCTTCAATCTTCAAATTACGGATGATGACATTACTAACGTTTGATAGCACTATCGAACCATGAATAAATCCAGCATTATTGCCAATACCGATTAATGTTGTATTGCTTGGTAGTTTGATTAAGGATCGTGATTTTTGATCGTCAAAATTTTGGTACGGCTTATTTTCACTAAGATCAATGATCCCGGAAACTTGAATAATACGAGGCTGATTTTTATTGATCGCAATCGCATCTAAAAGATCTTGTTTGTTACTCACCATAAAGATCATTTTTTCATTTGCTTTAGCACCACCGATCGTTCCGGTATTTGTCGCTAAATCATAACCACCAAAACCGTCTCTAGGTGCAACATCACGAGCTTCGCTAATTTTGATAGGTGAAGGAGATAATGCATGGCATGCTGCAATAGATGAATTAATTGCCAAAGGAATGAATAGCGCAATGATTAATTTTTTCATTTAACAAATACCTTTTTATTAGTTTATCTGACTTTGATCAAAAGTGATTCCTTGTTGTAACCAAGGATCGTTATTTATGGCATTAGCAATAATTTTGGCGATAGCTAATGCGCCTTTTTCTTGAAAATGTGTCGTATCTGGATGATCTATCACCCCTGTTGACTGTGTTTTGTAGTATGGGTAGTTTGGATTATTCGGATCGATAACTAACCAGTAAGATTGCCAATCATGTTTATGTAAGTTAGCAAATTCGATACTCAATGTCTCTAAATCAATGAGTGCAACTTGATTAACGTTAGCGGTATATTTAATGGTATTGGCATAATCACCAAAATAAGCAAAACCCGGTTTATTACTGGTGTAATGCATATGACTTACTGGCAAAGTGCTTTGATTTTGATAAGCAATTTTATTATTGGCATCACGAAATCGAGTAACCGGCGTCATTAATACAGGGGTCATTTGCTTTTGTTTAGCAAAATTTATATAACGCTCAAGGGAGGTTTGAAAAGACATACTTACCTTATCTGCCGGATACTGCTTATGATTATTAGCATCGTTAGGGTAAGTACATAAATGACTGACATCAGCTTGCCCTCGTTTGACATTGCTTACATCACATTTTTCATCGTTATGACCAAAAGCGATAAACAAATAATCGCCTTTTTGCATGAGCGGTTTGATCAGATCAAACCAACCTTCTGCCTCAAAACTACGGCTGGAACGCCCCGATTGTGCACTATTTATCACAACAATATTGGCTTGTTTATCAAGAAGCTGGTCAAATACTTGTCCCCATCCCATTCTTGGATAAACGTTGAGATCATAGTTAGATGCAGTTGAATCACCAACAATAAAAATACGTTTTTTAGCTTTAATATTTTCCTCTTTTTGTTTAACAGCACGATCATAATCAAAAACCGATTGTTGACTTATCGGTTTAAAACGCATATCCAACAAAACAGTTGCGCCCACCTCACCACTGGCCGAGTGATAGCCTCGATTGAAAATAATAAGATCGAGTAAACGGTTTAGGGCAGGATCATTTGTGCTCACAGGATCAAATAATCGATCGGCGATCCCGGCTTGACGTAAACCCTGATCAAAAAGCGTATGTAATTGTTCTTCTGCTTTAGTTAAAATATCATCACTTATTGGCGATATAACGCTTTGTTCAATCAGTTGCTCAGGACCAACAAGCGAAATTTGCTTCGCTACTTCGCTAACAAAATAGTCGGTTAATGGATTAATATTGGCAGTGTTAACCTGATCTTGTTGTAATGAACTCACCATTGCAACAATACAGTTGCCGGCACAAATGCCCTTTTGCACAGCTCGATTCAATAAATTGTTATCAGCAAATAGCACCAATGGGACTGATAATTGTGAAACATCTTGTTGATAAAATCCTTGATGATCGGTTGTCACTTTCAAGGTTTTATTATTGGCATCACGAATGGTCACTACAGTATTAGCGACCGGTTTATTCACATAAACATGACCTTGTAATAAGGTGCTGGCATTGGTCTCAGCGGCCAGCAAAGCCAGCATTGAAAAGCCTAAAATTGATTTTTTTATCATATTTTCACCCCAAAATAAGTTTTACTATGATTTGGATCGCTCAAAGCAAAATTAAAATAGGTAACTTAATCCCAATCCTAATTTGGTTTCCCTTGCATCAGAGTGAACTTTTTTCGCAACATCTTCTGCTGCAAAATTAATTTGCCAATCTTTTGTGGCTTGCCAATTGATATCTATTTCTTGTTGGTAGTCATGCTTTTTATCATTTTGTAATACATAGTTAGCTCTAAAATAAGCAAATCGGTATCCAATATTCCAATCAGTTGATAAGGCATAATTGGCGCCAATATCAAAACGATTACGCGAACGGTTATTAACATAGCCTTGAACACTATCTTCACGCTTACTACGCGAAACCTTGCGATATTCAAATCGATACTGACCATACAATGAAAGATCGTCAGTTGCTAACCAAGTTAGTTTCAATGCTGGTGCATATCGCATTCCCGGACGTTGAGAGTCACTCACATCACCTAATTGATAATGTGGAATATTTTCTTTATTTTTCGCTTTATAGCCGCCGCCTGAATAGAATCTTACTTCCATATTCGGGGTCAACACCCAATTATCAGCAAGATAGAAATGGTAACCGCCATACATTTGATAATGACTGGAGACTAAATTTTCGAAAAACATTTTGTTTTTCATTTGATTATAAGTACTAATTCCGATGCCTAAATAACCTTTGTTAGCAAAGTCGAGATGCAAGCCAAAATTATCGCTATGATAGTGGGAATTTAGCCCATAATTATGCATATATTTGAAAAAGGTTTTATAAGCAAAATTAGGCGCAGCGCTATTTGATTGCCCAAAATTGTAGTTGAAGCCAACTTTGAATTTAGCCTGTCTGGTATCTGTTGTTTTATTTTTAGAAACATCGGAAATCGAAAAATAGGGGCGAAATAGTTTTGAGTAGTTATACGTTATTTTAAATTCTTGCTCATAATCAGTTTTTTTGTTGTTATAAGCTTTATATTTATTTTTAACCAGCTTGTTATTTACCACTTTATAAGAGTCATTGGTAAAATCACCGATATAATAATTAAAGGTATAGGCAAGATTAAGTCGTTTTAATCCAGAATAGTTTAACGCCCAATCTAAACGGTGCCTTCCGGTATTACTGCTTGCAAGATATTTGACCCGATTACCGGCAATTTTGGCCGTTTTATAGCGCTCTGATTGGGATATTTTTTTCCATTCATAGCGATAACGTAAGCTACTTGACCAGTCACTATTAAATTTATAACTGTACTTTAAACCTGGTTGATAAAGCGTTAAATCTTTACCAAAGCCTAATTCTAATGCCGGAATTAACGATCCAAAGCCATTAGGAAGATTAAATGCTTTTTGAATAACGACCCCACCAGATCCACCATACATATCATCATATAAAGTATCACGTTTATTTCCGCCACCTTCGGTTACACCAAACTTAAATTCAAATTGCCAATTATCATCTGTTTTATGAATTAACTTCAAAGTATCAGCATGAATTCGATCCATCGATTTCCAATTATGCTCATATTGAAAAGTCGTTTGGCCTGAGCCGGCAAATGCATATGCCGAAAATGTCGAAATAAACACCATTAAAGAAATTTTTTTTAATTTTATATGACGCATCACTGTCACCTTATCCCTAATTCTTATTTTTGAAATACTGTTTTATATTTTTTATGTTTTTGATCTATTTTTCTGTTAATAAGATCACAGTTTAGATAAACAGTGATAAATTTTTTTCAACTATATGATAGTTATCATTTTACTTTTACTTGTCACGATAAATTAATCTTTAAAAAACAAATAAATTGTTACCCATATCACATTTCTTAAAAAAATTTAAAGTAAATTTCAATAAATTTAGTATTCTTTAGATAATATTTTTAAAACAGCATTTCATTATTAAAGGAAAGAGATTTATGGCTGACAATCAAAAAAAGATAACCACACTAACTCGATTTTCGTATGGGAGTGGTAACTTGATAGGAAGTGGAGCGCTGGCGATTAGTGCGGCTTGGCTACTTTACTTTTATACAACCTTCTGTGGCCTTTCGGCTTTTCAAGCAACGTTAATATTTTCAATAGCGACCTATTTAGATGTTATCTTAAATCCTTTAATGGGATTTATCACGGATAATTTTAATCATACTAAATTAGGACGTCGCTTTGGTCGCCGTCGATTTTTTATTTTGTTAGCCATTCCTTGCATGATTATTTATCCATTATTATGGATTGATGGCATGAATTTTTGGTACTACTTAACCACCTATATTCTATTTGAATTCATCTATACCATGATTATGATTCCATATAATACCTTACCGGTAGAGATGACTAAAAACTTCGATCAAAGAACTTATCTGGCAGGTTCTAAAGCGATGTTTGGTAAAGTTGCTAACTTCTTAGCTGCGGCAATCCCGGGGGTCTTTTTCTATCTATTTAAAGGCAAAGATTCACCATTACCATTCTTACTTACCGGTATCACTTATGCAACTATCATGGCTATTGCGCTTATTATGCTTTATGCCAATAGTTGGGAAAAACCAGCCGATGAAATTGAAGATGAAACCACATCCGGTCTTTGGGAAAGTATTGTAAAATTATTTTCTGATGTGTTTTCAACATTCCGTTTAAAAACTTTCCGAAATCATTTAGGTATGTATTTATTTGGTTTTGGCGCTGAATGGCTATTTGCTGCAACATTTACCTACTTTGTGGTTTTTAACTTAGGACAACCGAAAACATTTGTATCAGAAATGAATAGTCTAAGTAGTATCTGTCAATTAATTTCAACCGCATTTTTTATGGCATGGTGCGTAAAACGTGGATTTAAAAGACCGTTTGTTATCGCCATATTGATCGTTATCTCATCGGTAATTGGCTATATTGGTATCTATTATCTAAATATGCCACATGTAACATGGATCGTCATTGGCATTACAATTTGGTTTGGATTAGGTACCGGCGGTGTTTACTATATTCCTTGGAGTGTGTATACGTTTTTAGCTGATATCGACGAAGTCCTTACCGGAAGACGTCGTGAAGGTATTTATGCAGGGGCGATGACAATGGCCGGTAAATTAATGCGTGCAACCATTGTCTTTATTCTGGGGCTTGTCTTGAAGTTTTCCGGATTTGTCTCAGGCGTCAACACTGTACAACCAGAAAGCGCCGTTACTGCTATTAATATGGTGATGATATTTGGGGTATGCGGCATGGCAATTTTAGGTATTATCTTCACTTATCGAATGAAATTGGATAAAGGCACCCACGCCCAGATTATTCAAGAACTTGATAGACTTAAAAATGGTGGAAAAAAACAAGATGCTACACCGGAAATAAGACAATTAGTCAAAGAGTTAACCGGATATGATTACGACAACTGTTTTGGTAATAATAATGTTGGTTTCAAACATCATTAAACACAAATAAAAACGCAACTAAAAAATCATCTAATTGTTTATATTAGATGATTTTTTTATAGCTATTGATTAGATTAACCCAAATTTTTGCAACGCTTTAGCAATGCCATCATTATCATTGGTATCGGTAATATATTCAGCTTGCGCTTTCAAATCATCGACCGCATTACCCATTGCAATAGGATGATCAACAGTTAAAAACATTTCAAAGTCATTCATACCATCACCAAAAGCGTAAGTGGGCACATCAGTAAATCCTTTGGTTTTTAACAGCTCATTAATACCATTTCCTTTTGAGCCACCGTGATTAAAGACATCAACACAATAAGGGGTATTACGAATAAAGGTTAACTCCGGGAAAACATCACGATAATTAGCTTCGCCCTGCTCACAAAGTAGCAATAGCATTTGAATAGGTTCTTTTAAATAGATCTGATCATCAACTGGTGGCACTTCTTGTTTTAAATAGTGGTAAAAAGTGTTCGCAGGCTGGCTATTTTCCGAAACCCTCATCGTTTTATAGTTATAAAATGCTAAAGGAATATTCATTTGCTGCTGTGAAAATTCATAAATACGGGTTATAACATTTTTATCTATGTTATTGGTGTAAACAACTTCCCCTTGATAGACCACAACTTGCCCATTCATACCAACAATCGAATTGATATGCGTTGTTCGCATTAAATTAGCCACCTCACAAGGAGTACGGCCCGTAGCCAGCATTGGTATAATATTATTTTGCTTTAACTTTTCTATGGCTTGATAAGAGCTAGGTAATACATCAACTTGACTGTTAAATAATGTGCCATCTAAATCAAAAAAAACGATAGCTTCAGGTTTTTTACTCATTTTACAAATCCAAAATATGTTTAATAAAAGGAATGGTTAATTTACGTTGTTGAGCTAACGTTGCTACCTCAAACTTTTCCAGTAAAGAAAATAGTGTTCGCATATCACGATTAACACGTTTTAATAAGAATAAACCCACTTCGGTTGATAATTCAAAACCACTTAACTGTGCTCTTAATTGCAGTGCTTTAAGTTTATCATCATCACTAAGTTGTTTTAATTGATAAACTTGCCCCCATGTCAATCTGGAAACTAAATCCGGTAGCGTAAAAGCGATCTGTCTTGGCGGTGCACTGGCGGTAATTAACAACTTACTAATATTTTTTTCGGTTAAACGATTAAATAGATCGAAAATAGCCTCTTCCCAATGACGATGTCCGGCAATAGCGTCAATATCATCTAAACAGACTAAATCATAATTATCTAACCCCTGTAAAATTTCGGGAACAAGGTGATAATACTGTTTTAAAGGAATATAACTCGCTAATTTATTTTGACTTGCTGCATGTAATAAATGCGTCCGACCAGCAGCACTAGCCGACCATAAATAAAAGACACTAAAACCTTCCTTATCAAATAAGGTTTGTAATGATTCAAGCAATAATTGATTATCACCTACATAAAAACTATCAAAGGTTTCATTATTAGGTGATGAAAAAGGTAAAGGTAACTGTGAAAGAGTAATAAAGTAACCTCACAATAAAAATACATACATGATAAGTATAAATTTGCTTTTATAAAAATCAATCACTTTCATATAAAAAGGAGAGAGAATTATAATACAAGATGATAAGTTTATAATAAATAAAGAGCAAATTAACGCTATAAACTTATCACAGATAGAACTTTAAAAGCCACATGTGTGATTTTTATGCGCTTAAATGTCATAATCTTAAATTAATCAGTCCATTTTCCGGTATTAGTTGGTCTGTTAAGTAAAATTAAGGCTTTGTGCGAGTTTTGACAATTTAAGCTATCACCATAAATTTCACCGTTGATACATTTTTTACGGTACTCATCGAGTAGTTCTTTGTTATTTTTGAAGTCTTCTACAGTATAGGTCTTCTCATTACATCCGAATAAAAACATGGCAGTAATTAATATTAGTATCTTTTTCATATAAATTCCTTACACTTGTGAGTTAATCTTATTAACATCTATTGTGCTTTATTAAAGATAATCATTTACAGCAACTTAAAGTAAATCTGATATTGCCTTTATGGGCAACTTAGCATATTTATTCTTTATTGCAATATCTTGTAATGATTCCTATTGGCTTTGAGCAATTTCACACAGAATTTTTCGCATTACTTTAGATTTAGATTACTTCGATAACGCCAGCCCAAAAAGGATCTGCTTGATTGTATATTGCCTGAGATCTTAATGGTTTTTTGAAATAGCGTTTATTGAATAAATGAATTTTTTGATCACTACTTTTTCATTATCTGTTTCAATTACACTTTTACCGTCAGACTAACTTATTTTATACACGCATTTATAATATGTAATGCTATCAAATAGAGTTATGTTATTTATTATTGTTCTTATTCAAGAAGAAAAAATGCAATAAAACCGGACAAAAAACAAGCGATCAAACTTAATTTTTGTGGATAACTCTGTGACAAATTCCCCTAATAAGCTGTGATGAGGGTATTAATAACCTAAAAAAATAAATCATCTGTGGATAACTAAAACAATTATCAACAGCTTTAACTAGAAAAAGATCCGATCAATTAACAGAATTTCACGATCGATAAGATCCTATGAAATTGCAATAAAACGTGGTTATCCACAAAAAGGATCCACGCTAATAGTAGTAAAAATAAAAAAGATCACATAAAAGATCTTATTTAATTTAAAGCGCGATCAAAATAGATCATTTGACGTAACTGAAAAGATGAGTACAATTCCTAACGCTAAATTAAATCAGATCACCCGATCAAAAAAATACGATCACCGATAGATAAATAACAACGAGGCTTTATATGTTTTATCCGGATCTTTTTGATGTCATCATTGTTGGTGGCGGTCATGCAGGAACAGAAGCTGCCATGGCATCAGCAAGAATGGGCCGCAAAACACTTCTTTTAACCCATAATATCAATACATTAGGTCAAATGTCCTGTAATCCAGCTATCGGCGGAATAGGCAAAGGACATTTGGTTAAAGAGATCGATGCAATGGGTGGATTAATGGCACATGCTATCGATCTAGCTGGGATCCAGTTCAGGATCTTAAACAGCAGTAAAGGTCCAGCGGTTAGAGCAACACGTGCTCAAGCAGATCGATCGCTTTACCGTAAAGTGATCCGCACAACGCTTGAAAATCAAGAAAACCTTATGTTATTCCAACAATCGGTTGAAGATGTGATCATCGAAAACGATCAGATCGTCGGTGTAAAAACGCAAATGGGTATCAGCTTTAAAGCTAAAGCGGTTGTACTCACAACTGGAACGTTTTTAGACGGTAAGATCCATATTGGCTTAGATAATTACAGTGGCGGACGAACAGGGGATCCTGCAGCGATCGGCTTATCTAAATCATTACACCAATACCCTTTTAGAATGGGGCGCTTAAAAACAGGAACGCCACCAAGAATTGATGCCAGAACCATTGATTTTTCAAAATTAGGTACACAATATGGTGATGATCCTGTGCCGGTTTTTTCATTTTTAGGCAATGCAAGTGAGCATCCAAAACAGATCCCTTGTTATATAACAAGTACCAATGAAACAACCCACGAGATCATTCGTAACAGCTTAGATCGTAGCCCAATGTATACAGGTGTTATTGAAGGGGTTGGTCCAAGATATTGCCCTTCTATTGAAGATAAAATAATGCGTTTTGCTGATCGTAATTCGCATCAGATCTATCTTGAGCCGGAAGGATTAGATAGCAACGAGATCTACCCAAATGGGATCTCAACAAGTTTACCATTTGATACGCAACTTGCTTTTGTGCGTAGTATGAAAGGGCTTGAAAATGCCAATATTGTCAGACCGGGTTATGCGATCGAATATGATTATTTTGATCCACGGGATCTTAAGCCTACACTTGAAAGTAAAGTGATCAAAGGGCTATTTTTAGCCGGTCAAATCAACGGAACGACTGGTTATGAAGAGGCTGCGGCGCAAGGGATGTTAGCGGGATTAAATGCTGCCAGATTTGTTTATGATCAAGATCAATGGTATCCAACTCGTGATCAAGCTTATTTAGGGGTACTGGTTGACGATCTTTGTACTTTGGGGACAAATGAACCTTATCGTATGTTTACTTCGCGAGCTGAATATCGTTTAATGCTTCGGGAAGATAATGCTGATATTCGTCTAACCGAGATCGGTCGCAAGTTAGGCATGGTTGATGACTACCGTTGGCAGCGATTTAATGAAAAATTTGAAGCCATTGAGCAAGAAAGAGCTCGATTACGTGACATTTGGGTACATCCGCATATTGAGACTATTGATGAAGTTAATGCGGTATTAAGCGCCAATTTAACCAAAGAAGCTAATGGTGAAGAGTTACTCAAACGTCCTGAAATGAGTTATCAAACATTAAAATCATTGTCATTGTTTGCACCAGGTCTGAATGATGCGCAAGCGGCTGAACAAGTTGAAATTCAAGTTAAATATGATGGTTATATTAAGCTGCAAATTGAAGAAATCGAGCGGCAAAAACGCAACGAAGAGACATTAATTCCGGCGCATATCGATTATGCCGAAATATCGGGGTTATCGAATGAAGTGGTGGCTAAGTTGAAACAACATAAGCCAGTTTCAATTGGTCAAGCTTCACGCATTTCAGGTATTACACCTGCGGCTATTTCGATGCTATTGGTTTATTTAAAAAAGAAAAATTATGTTAAAAAAGAAACTCATTAATCTAATTGATCAAACGGATCTTTTGATCACAGATCAGCAAATAGATCAGTTAATTGATTATGTTCAAATGCTTAATAAGTGGAACAAAGCTTATAATTTAACTGCTGTGCGTGATCCTAATGAAATGTTGATAAAACACATCATGGACAGCGTTGTCGTTTCACCTTATTTAGTTGGTAACAGTTTTATTGATGTTGGCACCGGACCGGGCTTACCGGGCATTCCGTTGGCCATTATCAATCCTGATAAACAATTTGATTTAGTTGATAGTTTAGGCAAGCGTATTCGCTTTTTAAAGCAGGTACAATTTGAACTAAAACTGGCTAATATTAATCCCGTTCAGAGCCGAATTGAAGCCTATTGCGATAAACAGTTTGACGGTGTAATTAGTCGGGCTTTTGCCTCTTTGCAAGATATGCTTAATTGGTGTAAACATCTACCGAATCAACAAGGATCTTTTTATGCGCTTAAAGGAAGTGAAATCGATGCTATTCCTGCCGGTTTTACTTTGAAACAAGATATTAAATTAACGATTCCTGAGTTAGATGCTGAACGGCGTTTAGTTATCATTCAATAGTTTTATACTAAAACGTAGGTATTTTCTGAAAGTTTTTGACAAAACTAATTCTTACGTTTTTTTAAGTAATCTTTAATACCATTTAAAATGGCTTTTGATATCTGATTTTGGAATGATGCCGTTTTTAGCTTTTTCTCTTCATTTATATTACTGATAAAAGCTGTTTCAACCAAAACAGAAGGGATATCGGGGGCTTTTAATACCGCAAAACCTGCTTTTTCAATTGATGGTTTGTGTAATTGATTGACCACTTTCATACGATTTAAAATGGCATTACCCAATAACACACCATTACTTAGTGTGGTTTTTTGTACCAGGTCTAAAATTGTATTATCTAAGTACTTATCACCACTACGGCTAACGCCACCGATTTGGTCAGCTTTATTTTGAGTTTGCGCTAAATAGCTAGCTGCTGAACTACTGGCACCTTTGGTTGATAAGGCAAAAACTGTCGATCCTTTTACCGATCGATTGGTAAAGGCATCAGCATGGATTGAGATAAACAGATCTGCATGCAACGAGCGAGCTTTTGCAACTCGCACATTTAAAGGGATAAAGACATCTTCGTTGCGTGTCATGTAGACTTTTATATTTGGCTCTTTTTTTAGCAGGTTGTAAGTCCGGCGAGCAATTTGTAAAACAATATCTTTTTCTCGGGTCTTTTTATATCCTATAGCGCCGGGATCTTCACCGCCATGGCCTGGATCAAGCACAACAACAACTGGGGCATTTTTATTTTTATTCGTTGTTGTTTTGATCTGTGATTGTTTTTGGGTCAAGTCGCCTTTGGTGTACTCTTCGAGCAATGCCAGTAACGGATCGTTATCTTCCGGTGAAGCAGATTTAGACGGATAAAGATCCATCACTAAACGATGTTTAAACGTTTCAATAGGCGGTAACGTGAATGTATTTGGCTCTACACCTTGCTTTAATACAATCATTATTCTGACCGTTTTAGGATCAAGTTGTAAAACTCTGATTGATTTTATATAAGGATCGTGGTTTAAAACTTTTGATGAAATACTTTTTAGTGTAGTATTTAAATCCACTTTACCTATGTCTATCACCATTCTGTCAGGGTTACGTAGTGCAGAACGTTTATAGTTAAGTTTGATATTTGATTCTAACGTGATGCGAGTATAAGTTGAAGAAGGCCAAACACGAACAGCAACAATCTGTGCCTTTGTCGCAGCAAAGCCAACACGAGAAACTGACAATAAACAAGTCGCAATAATGCCCTTAACTAAAAGACGTTTTGTTGGACTAAATGTTTTTGACATATCTTCTTACTTTCATCTGTTAGGTAAATTAGTCGCAGATAATAACATAAAATAAAAACATGTTAAGAAGAATGATTATCATAATCGGTTGTTTAATTAAAAATTTAGTCTGCTCAGTTATAAAAGGTTTTGTCGATAATCATTTTTATATTATTAATGCCAATAATAAAACATATATCACTGGGTGTTATGCGTTTAAAATAACGATTAAGACGATTTAGACTTTTTTAATCTGGGTTTTTAGGTCGATTTTAGCTGGAATTTATTGGCGATAAAAAATTGTAATGAAAACGGTTTCAATTTGTTTATTTATTACTCATTAACTATAAACTTCTATGAAATTATTAGTTAGAATGAATTAAAAAATATTTTTTTACTTATCAATGATAAAAAGACTAATTTAAGCTCATCTTTATATAGACCCTACATTCACAAAGGATTACAATATAGCACGCTAAAATCGCGGATTTAAACCCGTTTTCATTTTAACAATTAAATATAGCTGAGTTATTGATGAGCAAAAAATTACATATCAAAACTTGGGGCTGCCAGATGAATGAATATGATTCAACTAAAATGGCCGATCTCCTTGAATCCACCCACGGTTTAACATTAACAGACAATGCAGAAGAAGCGGATATTTTATTATTAAATACCTGCTCTATTCGAGAAAAAGCACAAGAAAAAGTTTTTCACCAATTGGGACGCTGGAAAAACTTAAAACAACATAACCCTGATATTATTATCGGTGTGGGGGGATGTGTGGCTTCTCAAGAAGGTGCCCACATACGTAAACGTGCCCCATTTGTCGATATTATTTTTGGGCCACAAACTTTTCACCGTTTGCCAGAGATGATTGAGCAAATTCGTAGTGGTAAAGGTAACCATGTTGTGGATGTTAGCTTTCCTGAAATTGAGAAATTTGATCGCTTACCAGAACCACGTAGCGAAGGCCCAACGGCTTTTGTGTCAATTATGGAAGGGTGTAATAAATATTGTACTTATTGTGTTGTACCTTATACCCGTGGCGAAGAGGTCAGTAGGCCTTGTGATGATGTAATTTACGAAATAGCACAGTTAGCAGAACAAGGTGTGCGTGAAGTTAATTTGCTTGGGCAAAATGTGAATGCATATCGTGGTCCTACTTTTGATGGCGATATTTGTTCGTTTGCCGAACTACTTCGTTTAGTTGCTGCCATTGACGGTATTGATCGAATTCGCTTCACGACCAGTCATCCTATTGAATTCACTGATGATATTATCGATGTTTATCGTGACACGCCGGAACTGGTTAACTTTTTGCATTTACCGGTGCAAAGTGGATCTGACCGTGTTTTAAATTTAATGAAACGAACTCATACAGCGATTGAGTATAAATCGATTATTCGAAAATTACGTAAAGTTCGTCCTGATATTCAAATCAGTTCTGATTTTATTGTCGGTTTTCCGGGTGAAACACAGGAAGATTTTGAACAAACCATGAAACTAATTGCCGATGTCAATTTTGACTTAAGCTATAGCTTTGTTTATTCAGCACGCCCTGGCACACCCGCAGCTGAAATGGAAGATAATGTTTCTGAGGAAGAGAAAAAACAACGTCTTTATATCTTGCAAGAACGGATCAATCAGCAAGCAATGCAATTTAGCCGTCGTATGCTAAATACAGTGCAACGTATTTTAGTCGAAGGACCATCCAAAAAAGATCTCATGGAATTAACGGGCAGAACTGAAAATAACCGTATTGTTAACTTCGAAGGTCATCCAAATATGATTGGTAAATTTGTTGATGTTGAAATTACCGATGTTTATCCAAATTCATTAAGAGGTAAAGTCGTGCGTACCGAGGATGAAATGGATCTGAGGGTGAGTCAATCGCCTATGTCTGTGATTTCAAGAACTCGCAAAGAAAACGATCTAGGCGTTGGTATTTATCATCCATAATTAAATAACGTATTTAATTATAAAAATAATATTATTTCATAACGGAAAGGAAAGAAAATGTTCATTATATTTGGTTCTAGAGGTCGTGAAGTAGATGAAGAAACAGGGCAATTTAATTGCCCTAATTGTTGTACAGTGCAAAACATCAAATCAGATGAAAAACAACAAAAATATACGCAAGTTAAAATGGCAAGATATTTTACGTTGTTTTTTATTCCAATATTCAGTTTTCAAACATTAGGAAGATACATTAGATGTAATCATTGTCATTCAGAATATAATGAAAATGTTTTAAACTATGTACCGCCTAGCTTAGAAGAAGAAATAGGCAATGATGTTGAGCAAGAATTAAAAAGCGGTACACCAATCTCAATGATGATCAATAAACTAAAAACGCAAGGTTTAGATCAACAACAGGCGACAAGGTTGGTTGATCAGGTTGTGTCGGGAAATATTGTGACTTGCCAGCATTGTAAAATGGAATTTTTAAAAGGCGTTGAAAAATGCTCTTTATGTGAAGGAAAACTTAGCAATTAACATAATAATTAGAGGGCTTATTATTGAAAATTATTACACATCAAACCGTGCTTGAACCAGATGATAATCAAAGGTTAAATAGTCTTTGTGGCCCTCATGATGATAACGTTAAACAACTTGAACGTCGACTTGGTATTGAAATTAATCATCGTGGTAACTTGTTTTCAATCACAGGCGATAAGATTTGTGTTGAGGCTGCCAATGACATTTTGCAGTCTCTTTATAAACAAACTAAATTAAAAACTAAAGTTGTTAATATTGAACCAGAGCAAATTCATCTAGCGATTAAAGAATCAGGCGCGCTTAACAAAGTTAGTGAACATTTACCTGCCTATATCGATCAACATGGTGGCAAATTAGTCATGATCAAAACTAAGCGTGGCGTGATTAAACCGAGAACGGCAAATCAAGCACAGTATATTGCGCATGTTTTAGATTATGATATTTCCTTTGGTATTGGTCCGGCCGGAACGGGTAAAACTTATTTGGCGGTAGCTGCTGCGGTTGATGCGCTTGAAAAACAACAAATTCGTCGAATTGTGTTAACTCGCCCTGCGGTAGAAGCGGGCGAAAAACTGGGCTTTTTACCCGGTGACTTAAGCCAAAAAGTGGATCCTTACTTACGCCCGCTTTATGATGCTTTATTTGAAATGCTGGGCTTTGAAAAGGTTGAAAAACTAATTGAAAAAAGTGTGATTGAAGTTGCACCATTGGCTTATATGCGTGGGCGTACACTTAACGACGCTTTTATTATTTTAGATGAAAGCCAAAATACCACCATTGAACAGATGAAAATGTTTTTAACACGCATTGGTTTTAATTCTAAAGCGGTCATCACTGGCGATATTACCCAAATCGATTTACCCCGTCATCAAAAATCCGGCTTACGACATGCAATAGAAGTGTTAAGCCAAGTTGATGAAATCAGTTTTAACTTCTTTAATAGCGAAGATGTCGTGCGTCATCCGGTGGTGGCTAAAATAGTGAATGCTTACGATAAATGGGAAGAACAACACCATAATAAAAAGCAACATCTACAAGACAATAGTATATAGAGGAGTAATATTATCTCTATCTCAAGTAAAAAAAAGAAAGGCAATATTCGTGATCATTCGGCAGAAACTAATTTATTTTTGCGTAGGGCGCTATTTGCATTTGTTGTAATTATTTTATTGTTGTCTGTTTTACTTGGCAATTTAGCTGATTTGCAGATTTCAAATTTTAGTTATTACAGTACCAAATCGAATAATAATCGTATCGAAATCATTCCTATTCCACCAAGCCGTGGCATGATTTACGACCGTAATGGTACTCCATTAGCTATCAATAATATTACTTATCAACTTAATATTATTCCTGATAAAACCAAAAATTTAAAAGAGCAGTTTGAGCAATTAAAAAAAATTGTTGATTTAACCGATGAAGACATTGAAAACTTCTATAAAGAGCGTCGCAACTATCGAGCACATCGGCCAGTGCCTCTAAAAGAGAATCTGACTAACGATCAAATCGCTCGTTTTGTTGTTGATCAGCATCGTTTTCCATTTGTTTCAATAGTGAAAATACAACATCGGTATTATCCATATGGCGCTTCACTTACGCATATTCTCGGTTATATTTCGAAAATTAATAGCCAAGATAAAAAACGTCTTGAAGAGGAGAATAAAACCAGTAATTATGTCGCTACCCTCAATATCGGAAAAATGGGGATTGAACGTTACTATGAAGATGTATTGCATGGCACGGCAGGTTATGAAAAAGTCGAAGTAAATAGTCGGGGACGTATTGTCCGTATGCTTGAACAACATCCACCACAAGCAGGTGAAGATATCTATTTATCGATCAACCTTAAGTTACAACTCTTTATTGAACAGATCCTAGCTGGGCGTAAAGCGGCCGTTGTGGCTATCGATCCTAATAATGGTGAAGTATTGGCTATGGTGTCTAGTCCTAGTTATGATTCAAATGATTTTGTCGGTGGCATATCAAGCGCTAAATATAATGACTTACTTAATGATCCGAATAAACCATTATTTAATCGTGCTTTATTAGGTGCTTATCCACCAGCTTCCACAGTGAAGCCTTTTATCTCTATTGCTGCGCTAAGCGAAGGTGTTGTTACACCAAAAACGGTGGTTAACGATCCCGGTTGGTGGCAATTACCCGGAACAGAAAAACGTTATCGAGATTGGTTAAAATGGGGACATGGCCGTGTTGATGTGTTAAAAGCGATTGAAGAGTCAGTAGATACCTATTTTTATCAAGTTGCTTATGATTTGGGCATTGATCGTTTAAACGACTGGATGACTAAATTTGGTTATGGCGAACGCACAGGCATAGATATCTCTTCAAATGAAGAAACTCGTGCTGTTATGCCAAGTCGTGAATGGAAAATAAAACGCCACAAAAAATCTTGGCTACAAGGTGATACCATTCCGGTTGGTATCGGGCAAGGGTATTGGACTGCTACTCCAATGCAAATGGCAAAAGCCTTAACTATTTTGATTAATAATGGTAAAACTTATACTCCTCACTTTTTATTATATAAAAAAAGTGACATTATCAATTCAAACGAAAACAAGCCAGATATAGATCCGCAATCATTTGAGCAACCTAATGATTTAATTGATGTGAAAGCTAACTATTGGCAACTAGCCAAAGAAGGTATGCATAGAGTAATGTTTGGCTCGCATGGTACAGCCCGCAAAGTTTATGCCGGGGCACAGTATCAAGCTGCAGGTAAATCAGGTACAGCGCAAGTTTATGGTTTGAAAGAAAACGAAACTTATAATGCCCATAGAATACCCGAACATTTACGAGATCATGCTTTATTTGTCGCTTATGCTCCGTATGATAAGCCAAAAATAGCTCTAGCAATTGTGCTGGAAAATGGCGGAGGCGGTAGCTCTAACGGCGGCGCCGTGGCTCGAAAAATACTTGATTATTATCTGCTTGGTGATAATTCTAGCGAGTCAGATGATGCTTCATCAAATTCAGGACAAGGAAATGAAGATTAACTATGAATAATATTAAAAAATCTTTCTGGCAAAAGATACACATAGATCCACTTTTTTTTCTATTTATTAGTTTATTACTTGCATACAGTCTTTATATTCTTTGGAGTGCTAGTGGCCAAAGCATCGATATGATGGAAAAGCGTGTAATACAAATACTACTTGGTTTTATTGTTATGATTTTCTTTGCGCAATTTTCACCGAGATCCTATGAAAAATGGGCACCATATTTATATGTAGTTTGTATTATTGTTCTTTTGTTAGTTGATATATTTGGTTACACCAGTAAAGGCGCACAACGTTGGTTAGATTTAGGCGTAATACGTTTTCAGCCCTCTGAGATTGCTAAAATTGCCGTACCATTAATGGTGGCTAAATTTATTCATCGAGATGGTTGCCCTCCACCACTTAAAACAACGTTGCAAACCCTTGCAATCATTGGTGTACCAACATTATTAGTTGCTATGCAACCGGATTTAGGTACTGCAATTTTAATTGTCATGTCAGGTATCTTTATTATCTTTTTGGCAGGCATTGACTGGCGATTTATTCTTGTTGCGTTGATTTTAATTGCGGCATTTTTACCGATTATGTGGTTTTTCTTAATGCATGACTATCAGCGAGAACGGGTATTAACTCTGTTTAATCCTGAACGCGATCCAAATGGTACTGGCTATCATATAATTCAATCTAAAACCGCCATTGGATCAGGTGGTATATGGGGTAAAGGTTGGCTTCATGGTACTCAATCGCAATTAGAGTTCCTGCCAGAAAGACATACTGACTTTATTTTTTCGGTGATTGCTGAAGAGTTTGGTTTTATCGGAACTGTGGTTTTATTAGTGCTATTTTTGTGTTTAATTATACGTGGACTTGTTATTTCTGCACAAGCACAAACCACTTTTGGCAGAATATTATCAGGTGGTTTAATTTTAGTCTTCTTTGTTTATGTGTTTATTAATATTGGTATGGTCAGTGGAATCTTACCAGTAGTTGGTGTACCATTACCACTAATAAGTTATGGTGGCTCATCTTTAGTCGTTTTAATGGCAAGTTTTGGCATTATGATGTCTATTCATACACATCGATATATGTTATCTAAAAATATTTAACGGAATTTAATTACATGAAAAAGAAATTTAAATTATCTTTTGCTTGGTTAGCACTTGCTATTTGTACTTCAGCATCAGCTGATATCCCTATTCCAGCTATTCCTGAATTAGATGCTGAAGCTTATATTTTAATTGACGCCAAATCAGGTGAAATTCTTGCGCAACATAATGCTGAACAACAGCGCGATCCGGCAAGCTTAACCAAAATGATGACCAGTTATGTCGTTGGTCAAGCGTTGCATTCTGGTCGAATTAAAAATGATGACATGGTTGTGGTTAGTAAAGATGCCTGGGCAACCGGAAATCCTATATTAAAAGGCTCATCACTCATGTTTCTCGAAGTGGGTAAAACCGTTTCGGTTTCCGATCTCAACAAAGGTATTATCATCCAATCAGGTAATGATGCCTGTATTGCAATGGCTGAACATGTTGCTGGAAGCCAAGGTGCATTTGTAAACTTAATGAATGATTATGCGCAAAAAATTGGTTTAACCCATACTCACTTCGAAACTGTGCATGGATTAGATGCACCGGGGCAATATACTACCGCTAAAGATATGGCATTACTCGGTCAAGCACTTATCCGTGACTTGCCGCAAGAATACGCTATTTATAAAGAAAAAGAGTTTACTTATACATTATCAAAACCACAAATGAACCGAAATGGTTTACTTTGGGATACGACGTTAAATGTTGACGGTATTAAAACAGGTCATACCAATGCTGCGGGTTATAACTTAGTTGCTTCCGCTGTCGACGGAAATACCCGATTAATTTCAGTTGTATTAGGTGGGCGCACTTTTAAAGGTCGTGAACAAGAGAGTAAAAAACTACTGGTTTGGGGCTTTCGCTTCTTCGAAACCGCAAATCCGGTCAAGGAAGGTACACCACTTACCACTGAATCAATATGGTATGGTGATGAGAACAAAATTCAACTAGGGGCTATTAATGGTGCATTTATAACTGTACCAAAAGGCCGTGCTGCGGATGTTCAAGTTCAATACAAAATTGACGATTATATTTATGCGCCAATTAAAAAAGGAACAGCTGTAGGCAAAATGCAATTTTTATTAGATGGTAAAGTCATCAATGAGCAACCATTAGTTGCATTACAAAATGTTGAAGAAACAGGATTCTTTGGCAGTATGTGGGATTGGATTTGCTTACAGGGGCATAAATTATTTAATTAAGATTGTCTCATTAGCGTTCTGCAAGTTAAGCTTGCAGAACGATTTTTTTCCGGTTGCAATCATTCAGATCACCTCTTTTTATCTAACATTGCTTATTTCATTTTAAGCTTCGATAAATTTTAACGACTTAAATATCAATTAGTTGGTATTCTATCTGTTTTAATAAATATCCTTTTAAAAAATTAATCTATTGATTTTATTTAATTTACATCAAAAAACTTGCAAAAATTTATGATATCATGTAATTTTTATATTAGTTTGTTTAATCTATACCGATAACTAATATCGTTAATTTAAAAAAGTGATTAAATTAGGATAGCGATCAAGGAAGTTAAAGCGCAGTTGGGTGATCGTATTTTTCGAAAAATGGACATGAAAAAAACTATTTATAATCGAATTTTGATACGACTTAATTATTCACATCTTCCTTTAAACACATTGTAATATCTATTAACAACCGATAACGTTTTTCGGTTTGTTATTATCAAATTATCACTTGTCAATTTCTGATAACCGTCAGGAAAATGAATAGATTTAAACGATTAAATGCATAATGACTTATTAATATTATAAAAATATATGGATTAAAAAATAATAAAAAGGAACACATCATGGAAAAGGACCCAGCCAACCAGATTCCAAACGACCCCGTCAAGCAGGTACAGCAATTTGGTAAACAGTTACTCCATGGGCTCCATGAACTGACAGGCTTAGCTGTCAGTCATAACCGTTATACCTTAACGGTTGACGGGTTAAATGCACCTGTTTCAGTATTAAAGGTTAATGGTGACGAGCAGTTAAACCAGCCGTGGCAATACACTATAGAGTTTACCTGTACTGATGAACAACTATCGATTGAAACCCTGCTGAATCAAAAAGCTTCGTTCTGCTTTAATCCGTTTAGCGGCAATTTGCTTAATACAGCGATACGCTCCTTAACGGACTTACCCACAGCAGGACAAGCCCGCACTCTTTATGGGGTAATTACTGCATTTAGTCTGCTGTCGGTCAGCCGGGATGAAGCGCATTATCGGGTGGTGTTATCGCCAAGATTAG
>NZ_JAFNOK010000015.1:0-43123 GCF_026536305.1 Gilliamella sp. B3892 | reverse complement strand
CTTTTTTTAAAAAATTTGATCTTGCTCACTAATCACTTTTCCCGTCTGCTTTCGCTGACGCCGTGTCAGTGGATGCGCATTATAGAGCCTTAGAAAAATCATGCAAGCGATTATTGCAAATTTATTTCCGATTGTGTTTTTTTTACACATGACGCTGTGAAAATAAACTAATCCTATACAAATTTTACAAACTTTCTTTATTTATTAGTGATCATATAATTATAGTTTTCTATTTCAATCTAACTTTTTAACTGGTTTTTTTATATGCCTTTTACTTTTGCACATCCAGCAATTGTTTTACCTTTTTACAAAAAGCCTAAATTTTTTTCCACGACAACTTTAATTATAGGTAGTATGTCACCTGACTTTGAATATTTTCTTAGGATGAAAATAAAAAGTGATATGAGCCACACTTTATTAGGCATCTTTTATTTTGATCTACCCATAACATTAATTATTGCTTTATCTTTCACTTTATTATTCGTAATGAATTGATCAACAATTTGCCTCATTTTCTTTATAAACGATTTGCTCATTACCTAAATTTTAATTGGAGTGAATATTGCTACCATCATTGGTTTATTGTCATAACTTGTGCATTAATTGGCGCACTGTCTCATTTAGATTTGGATAGTTTTACTCACTTGACTGGCTTTTTTGTACAACACCTGCCTTTTTTACAACAGACTCTATCATTAAAAAATACAAATATTCCTACCTACCAATTACTCCAACATGGAAGTATTTTGGTAGGATTGAGTTTAATATGCTTCTTTATTCTCAGATTACCGATCTTGGTTGATAAGACAAATAAAATTAGCATTCTATATTGGGGGTTAGTATTTTTGATTTCTTTAAGTTGTTTTTCTCTTTTTTTCACCAATACTATTCATACCTTTGGTCAAAGTGTGGTGAACTTTATTAATGCTCTATTTTTGGGGTTAATATTATCAGGGCTTATCGTGAGAATGATACGGCATTAATTTTAAATGCCGTATTAGGCTAGTATTATTAGAAAATTATGATTCTGCTTTTATTTTATTGGGTAAATCCGCCAAGCTATCAATTACCCAATCAGCTTGCGCTAACGCTTCTTCTGTAATGGCATCACCGGTTTTCACCAAAACTGTTTTTTTAACGCCTGCCTTTTTACCCGACAATAAATCCGATACTCGGTCACCCACCATATAAGAGTTGGCAATATCAATTTTTAACTCTTTCGCTGCTGTTTGTATCATACCGGGATTTGGTTTTCGACATTCACAATGATCAACTAAAGGATCGTGCGGGCAATAATAGATACCGTCTAAGTCGACACCTCGGTCTTGTAATGACCAATCCATCCACTCTGTTAAGGTATGAAATTGCTCTTCAGTAAATTTATTTCTTGCAATACCTGATTGGTTAGTGGTGATAACTAACAAAAAGCCCATTTTTTTGAGTTCTTGCATTGCTTCAATTACGCCATCAATAAAATGAAATTTATCAATAGTATGTACATAATTGTAATCGATATTAATCGTACCATCTCGATCTAAAAAAATAGCTGGTTTCATATTTATTTGTATTCCTTTGCTTACATATCGCTCAAATTTGCATAGCATATTATCGATTGACTTAGATGTCTAGACGTCTTAATATTCAATTATCCAAACTTTATCTTTATATATTATGATAAAACTACAAAATATTTCGAAAGTATTTGAACAGAATAAAACGGTAATTCATGCCTTAAAAAATATAACAATCCATGTTCCGCAAGGCAAGATTTATGGTGTTATAGGTAAATCCGGCGCCGGAAAGAGTACACTTATTCGCTGCGTTAATCTATTAGAAAAACCAACAAGTGGTAGAATTTTCTTTGATAATCAAGATATCACCGATTTATCTAACCGACAGCTAATTGAAGTACGTCGCAAAATCAGTATGATTTTTCAACATTTTAACCTTTTATCTTCTCGGACGGTATTTGATAATATCGCTTTTCCGCTTGAGTTAAATAAGACACCGAAAGCGAAGATTAAACAAAAAGTCAATGAACTAATAGCGTTAGTTGGTTTGACCGAAAAAGCAAATGTCTACCCGGCAAATTTATCCGGCGGACAAAAACAACGTGTAGCTATTGCAAGAGCATTGGCTAGTGACCCTAAAGTATTATTGTGTGATGAAGCCACCAGTGCGCTCGATCCTGAAACTACTCGTTCGATTTTGGCATTACTCAAAGACATTAATCAAAAATTGGGATTAACCATTTTATTAATTACCCATGAAATGGATGTGGTAAAACAGATTTGCGATCAAGTTGCTGTGATCAGTAATGGTGAATTAGTCGAGCAATCTTCAGTCGGTGAAATGTTTTCGCATGCTAAAACCGAAATTGCCCGACAATTTATTCAATCGACGTTACATTTGACCATACCAGATGATTACTTAATTCGCCTTACGCCAGAACATAAAGAAGGACTCAATCCGTTAGTACGTTTAGAATTTAGTGGCGTATCGGTTGATTTACCTTTACTTTCGCAAATTGCCAAAGAATTTGATATTGATAGTAACATTATCAGTGCGCAAATGGATTATGCCGGTGGTGTCAAATTCGGGTTGATGCTAGCTGAAATGAAAGGCAAACCAAATAGTACATTATCAGCAATACAATTTTTAGAAAAAAATAACACCAAAGTAGAGGTGCTGGGCTATGTTTAATTTTATTCCGTCCTTTAAACCATTTGAATCATTATTTCGATTTTTAGCCAGCTCCGACTTTTGGGCAAATTTTGTCTCATTTTGCTCATCATTTAATGGCTTTAATGAAGCGATGCTATTTAAAATGGCACAAGCCACTGATGAGACACTTTATATGGTCATTTTATCAGGCTTTTGGGGTACAGTGATTGGCTTACCAATAGGAATATTGCTTTACACCACTCGTAAAGGGCAAATTTTAGATTGTTATGCCGCCAATAGTGTTATTTCATTTATTACCAATATTTTTCGCTCTATTCCTTTTATTATATTAATTGTTTGGATAATACCTTTTACGACCTTTTTAATGGGAACTTTTATTGGGAAACAAGCAGCAGTAGTGCCATTAAGTATTGGCGTATCACCATTAATTGCTCGTATGATTGAAAATGCCTTGCTTGACGTACCCAAAGGACTTATTGAAGCCGCTCGTTCAATGGGCGCCACACCATTACAAATAATTTATAAGGTGCTATTACCCGAATCACTGCCGGTTATTGTTAATAGTATGACCATTACACTCATCACCTTGACTGGCTATATTGCGATGGCTGGTGCGGTCGGTGCTGGCGGTCTTGGACAACTGGCAATTCAATATGGTTACAACGGTTATAAGCCTGCTATAATGAATACGGTTTTGGTTATCTTAATCATTATTGTCTTTATTATTCAGTTTATTGGCAATAGTATTGTTAAACGTGTTACTCATCATTAATTTTGGAGAAAATTATGTCAATTAAACAGCTAGCACTAGTCACCACCTTGGTGAGTGCATTTTTTTTAACAGGTTGTGATAACAAACAATCAACAACCGAAAACAAACCAGCTGAACCAACCAAAGTAAGCTCACTTAAAGTTGGGGTGATTTCAGGGCCAGAACAGGAGGTGGCAGAAGTAGTTAAGAAGCAGGCTAAAGATCTTTATAATATTGATGTTGAGTTAGTTATTTTTAATGACTACGTTACACCAAATCAAGCTTTAAATGACGGTTTAATTGATGTTAATGCTTTCCAACATAAACCATATCTAGATGAGCAAATTAAAGAACGTGGATATAAACTTGCTGTTGTTGGTAACTCTTTTGTATATCCAATCGCAAGTTATACTCATAAACTTAAACCAATTGACGCTTCTGCCGAAACTGGCGAAGGGGTAAAAGTTAAATCACCTCGTGGTGAAACCTTTTTTATTCCAGCTAAGTCAACCATTGCTATTCCGAATGATCCAACAAACTTAGGTCGTGCATTACTATTATTGCAACACGAAGGGTTAATAACCGTTGATAAAGCAAAAGGGTTATCACCAACTGTACTTGATATTACCAGCAATCCTTATGACTATAAGATTGTTGAACTTGAAGCACCAATGCTACCTCGCTCTTTAGACGATGCTCAGGTAGATTTGGCAATCATTAATAATGCTTTTGCCGGACAAGCAAATTTAACGCCAAGCAAAGATGGTGTTTTTGTAGAAGATAAAGAGTCTCCATATGTGAACATTATCGTATCGCGTGAAGCTGATAAAGATAATGAAAACGTTAAAAACTTTGTTAAAGCTTATCAAACAGATGCCGTTGCTAAAAAAGCTGATGAAATCTTTAATGGCGGGGCAATTCGTGGTTGGTAATAATCCACTCACAAACAGCTATTGATCACTATTCCGCCGACTTTATGTCGGCGGTAAACATCTGAATTAAATTTATCTATCGAGTGATATAATAATTACCTTCAAATGGCTCAATACATCATAAAAGATAATGAATCGGCAAATTAATCCTATTGGCATAATACGTTCACCTTACAGCGAAAAATTTGCTGTACCAAGGCAACCTAATCTCGTTTCGGCAGGTCAAGGGGAGCTGCATTTATTAGCACCTTATAACGATCCTAATAGTGTGAAAGGTTTAGAGCAGTTTTCACATTTGTGGCTGTTATTTCTGTTCCACCATATCGATCCTGAAAAATGGCGCTTAACGGTGCGCCCTCCACGCTTAGGCGGTAATAAAACTTTAGGCGTATTTGCCACTCGTTCGCCATTTAGACCTAATCATATTGGTCTTTCTGCGGTAGAATTAAAAGATATTACCGTTGTTCAAAAACAAGTCATTTTAAAACTGGGCAGCCTTGATTTAGTCGACGGCACACCAATTATCGATATCAAACCTTATATCCCTTATTGTGATAGTTATCCACAAGCCAAAGCTAGCTATGCCCAGACAGTGCCCGAAACCGTATTAACCGTTACATTTTCACCGTTTGTACAGCAATTTTTAGAGCGACAAAAACAAGATTATCCTCAGTTGGCAACGTTAATCTCTCAAGTAATATCACAAGACCCAAGACCTGCTTATAAGCGCAAAGATAAAACGGAACAAGAGTTTGGCTTGACTTTATATCATTTTAATATCAAAGGAAGAATTATTAATCAACACGCGATAGTTGACCAAATAACGATAATAGATTGAAGAGTTGTATAAAAAGCTAACTAATTAAATGGCTGACTTTTGTAAAGAGGATTTACAAAATTGTTATCGATTGTATATAAAATTAATTGAAAATTTAAGTCATTCTGGTAAATTACATATGGGTTTAATTCCCTATATTTCACTTTACCACTAAAATTCTTCACGATCTTAGTGGTATTTTTATATGTAGATTAATGATAATTCAAATTCTGTTTTCTTCTCATCTCAGCAATATCAATTGCATCAATCAGATAATGTTTGCCACAATAATCACAATGAATATCGATTTTACCGCCCTCTTCTTTTAAAATTTCATCAACTTCATGAGCGGGTAGCGTCATTAAACTATCTTCACAACGCTCGCGCGAACAGCTACATTTGAAAATAATAGGATGCGCTTCAAACAGTCGAACTTCTTCTTGATTATAAAGGCGATATAAAATCTCGTCAGTTGAAAGTTGGAATAGTTCGTCACGTGTGATCGTTTCCGTTAACGCACAAAGGTGCTCGAAAGATTCGTCAGTACCTTCGTTTGCCGGAAGTACCTGTAATAAAATGCCGGCCGCCATTGGCTTATTATTACATACCCCAGTTTTGACAAACAATCGGGTAGGTAACTGTTCGGATTGCATAAAATAATTTTCAATACAACCAATTAAGGTATTTTTTTCAAGCCCAACAATACCTTGATAACGCTCGCCATTTTTAGGCGTAATAGTAATGACAATATAACCATTACCAACCATATCTTTAAGCGTTGCATTATCAGCAACATCACCGTTAACCCGTGCTACACCACGTAATTGCTGTTGATGATTACCATTTACAACCGCTAGTGATAATGGACCATCACCTTGCAACTGCACAGCGATATCCCCTTCAAATTTTAAAGTCGCAGTTAATAAACTGGTTGCAACCAATAACTCACCCAGTAAATTTTGTACTGCTACAGGATAAGTATGATTTTCTAAAATAGCTTCATATGTCTGTTCAAGACGGGTAATTTCACCCCGAATTGGGTGATTATCAAATAAAAATCGATTTAGAGTATCCATATTAATAGTTGTCGCCTTGTTGTCTTTCATTTTTGAATCGAATCAAATTACGCCGCTCTTTTTTATCCGGTCTTCTATCCGGATGCGGCATTGTCAATGCATTAAGCTTACGTGCTTGCGCCACCATTTCACGTTTTGCGATACTTTCTTGCGTTTCTTGATAGAGTAATTGAGCCTCTGCCGCTGGCCTGCGCTGCTCACTAATAGCTAAGATTTGAATTGTTTTTTGGTCAAAACCTTGACGAAGTGTCAACATTGCACCAATTTCGACTATTTTACTAGGCTTAGTCCGTTGACCATTATAATGGACTTTACCACCGTCGACCATTTCACGTGCAAGTGAACGTGTTTTATAAAATCTGGCAGCCCAAAGCCACTTATCTAATCTTACACTTTCCATGACTTCCTCATTTCACTTCTCTAATCAAGCTCATTTTATTGCAGTTAAAAAATAAAGCTTAGAACATCTTAGCGAATTATATAAGGTTGTTTTTAGAAATATCAATGCTGAGGCTCGATGTTATAACGATTGCCATTTGCGAAAAATGTACCGGATAGGCTATAAGGAGCAATCTCGCCATGTAAATCAAGAGTATAATGAGAAGCATTAGGAAGCTGTTTCACTAACTTCCACTTTTCAAGAAAGATACTACTTACCCCATAGGCCTTAAGATGTAATGATTCTAATTTATCTAGCGAAGGATTGACAATTGCATTCGATTCAAGCATGCCACCATTAACTAATGCAGTAAACGCCAATAAGGCTTGATGCTGATCATTAAATTTAACGGAAAAATCAGGATAAATCATTCCAATTTTATTAACTGTTCCATTATTGGCTTTAACAAATAATTGGCCATTAAACAGCCCTAACTTTCTATTTTCAACCAAACGCAATTTGCTACCGGAGGCTTGAAAATCGACAAAATTAAACGGATAGTCAGGATTGGTATTAATTATTCCACCTTTCAAAATCGATAATCGATCAATATCAATCTGTTTTAACGATTCAGGCAGTACAATCTGTTCAATTTTTTTAGGTAGCTTAAAATCAATTTCAGTCACTAATAATTTATCTATATGCAAATTATTATCTTTCCAATCTCCATTTAAACTTAATCGCCCTTGATTCCAAATACCGATAGCTTTTTCAATGGCTATATCATGCTCATTTTTAAGCATTAATTGCAGCAAAACAGAAGAAAACGGTTTCTCATTCCATACGATATTATCGGCATTAAAAACTAACGCACTTTGATTAAAGTGCCACTGCTTGTCATAAATAATATTGGTTGTTTCAATATTGCCTTTTTCAATTGTATAGTCAGGCAATTGGATACTACTATTCAACATTGAAAGTTGACGAAAAGTCGTTTTGGGTAATTTATCCAGATATTGCGCAAAATATTGATTATCTTTAGATTGAACGTGAATGTTATTAAGTTTCAATTGCTCAACATCCAAACTCTTATCCGCTAGTATTTTTAATTTACTGACAAAAAATCCGTCGTTAATGTTACCACCTAAATTTGTAATATAAATGGTACCTTCACGTTGAAAACCTTGAAGCAACACTTTATCGACCAGAAAATGATTAAACGAAACTTGCTGTGATGATAATTCAAATTGATACGATTGTTGATCAGATACATTAAATGGTTTAATGCCACCATTTATTTGCCGAAAAGTTAACGAATCTTTTCCGTCATTAAGTGAAACGTTGACAGTCGAATCAACCAATTTAAGGACATTAGCTGAAATAGAAGCTTGTTCAATTTTGCTACCGTCTAACTCACCATTGACCACAACAATATAATTGAAATGCTTTAGCTGCCACAAATCGTTTTTATCAAATCCAATTATCAATTTAGCAATTTTAGTAACATGTTGATTTTCATCTTTGATCGTCAGATCTTCAACAGATATTTCATAAAAGTTAGCTAAAGAATGATTAACTTTACCGATTGAAATAGAATATGAGCTTAATTTTGATAATTGTTGGCTAATAAATTTAGCGCCGTAATTAGTCTGTACAGCAAAGTAAGCCAGCAAAATTAAAATCCAGACAATTGTTAAAAAAGTAATCAGTAATAATCGAATCGTTCGCATAACAAAAACTAAATAGTAACAATAAATAATTAGATATTACATTACGATAACCGATTTTAACTAAAATAGCACTCGATTTTGATATAAATGATCTGTTGTTAAACCGATTTTCCAGTTAATATATAACAAGCCAAAATTATGACGTTAGAATAACAAATTAAATTAATTACGCCCTCTCTTTTGATTAAGATGAAGGATTGTTATTCTTTTTTTATTTACGATAGATAAATAGGAAAAAACAGAGATGAAACAAATCCCAATGACGGTAAAGGGAGCCGAATTGTTACGTGCCGAACTTGAAGAACTGAAGAATGTCAAAAGACCTCAAATTACAGCAGCTATAGCTGAAGCAAGAGCGCACGGAGATTTGAAAGAAAACGCCGAATACCATGCCGCAAGAGAACAACAAGGATTTTGTGAAGGTCGCATTCAGGAAATTGAAAGTAAATTATCGCAAGCACAAATCATTGATATTACCAAAGTAAAAAATACCGGAAGAATTATTTTTGGTGCCACTGTCACCGTTGTAAATGTAGATACTGACGAAGAAACAACCTACCGTATTGTTGGTGATGATGAAGCCGATTACAAACAAAATTTAATTTCAGTTAACTCACCAATTGCCCGTGGTTTAATTGGTAAAGAAGACGGCGATACTGTTCAAATTAAAACGCCTGGTGGTGATGTTGAGTTTGATATCATTAAAGTTGACTATATTTAATGTCAATTTGCATCAATAATCACTCTCGATAAAAAAACAGGGCAATATGCCCTGTTTTTCATTGATTATTTTGGTAAAGAGATTTTTTTCTCTTCACTCGGTCTAAACACCGTAAAAATAGAGCCAACCTGCTGAACAGGTATCGCTTTAGTTTCACGAATAATCGCATCACAAATAAGTTTTTTTGTTTCGCGATCTTCAGCAGACACTTTAATTTTAATTAGCTCATGAAAGTTCAAGGCATTTTCAATTTCAGCTAAAACGCCTTCAGTAAACCCATTAGCACCAATCATCACGATTGGTTTTAAGTGATGAGCTTCACCCTTTAGGTACTGTTTTTGTTTATTCGATAAATTCATTAATTTTTTATCACATTAAGTTGTAATTTTGCTATTCTACCCTTATATATATGACTAATCAATGAAGTGAACTCTTTACGTTAAGGATTTATTCGCTGTGAGTAACAAAAAACGCTCAGCTAGCTCGACGCGTTGGCTTAATGAACATTTTAAAGATCGCTTTGTGCAACAAGCACAAAAAAAAGGTCTACGATCGCGAGCTTGGTTCAAATTAGAAGAAATTCAAAAAAGTGACAAACTATTTAAACCCGGTATTACCGTTGTCGATTTAGGCGCTGCGCCTGGGGGGTGGTCACAATATGTCGCATCACTTATCGGCAATAAAGGCCGGATCATCGCTTGTGATTTGCTCCCAATGGATCCTATCGTTGGGGTAGATTTCCTGCAAGGTGACTTTCGAGATGAAGCTGTGCTCAATGCGCTCCTCGAGCGTGTTGGAGAAGACAAAGTGCAAGTGGTTATGTCCGACATGGCGCCTAATATGAGTGGGCAACCGGCGGTTGACATTCCTAGAGCCATGTACTTAGTTGAACTGGCATTAGATATGTGCCGAGATGTTCTGGCACCGAATGGCAATTTTATTGTGAAAGTCTTTCAAGGCGAAGGATTTGAAGAGTATCTTAAAGCAGTAAGATCACTTTTTAAAACGGTCAAAATACGCAAACCGGAAGCTTCACGTGCAAGGTCAAGAGAAGTTTATATTGTTGCTATGGGTATGAAGTAGCCAGTTGTATAATTTTGTAGTACCATACTTGGTTAATTTTAGTCGTAACTGTTAATTTTTATGAGGGGTTTTTCTTTTGAACGACATGGTAAAGAATCTACTGATATGGGGAATAATTGCGGTAGTATTGATTGCGGTATTTAATCAATTCAGCTCAGTATCTAGCGGCCCTCAAATCGATTATTATAAATTTAACTCAGATATCGCCGATGGCAAGCTCAAAGAAGTGCATATTAACGGACGAGAAATAGTTGCTACCAGAAACGATAATAGCAATTACGTAACTTATATCCCTTATTTTGATGAAAAACTCATTGATGATTTATTAAGTCATAAAGTACCTGTCTATGGTACTGCTGATGAAAAACCGAGCTTATTAGGTGCGATTTTAGTTTCTTGGTTCCCTATCATTTTACTCATTGGCTTTTGGATCTTTATTATGCGCCAAATGCAAGGTGGTGGTAAAGGCGGACCAATGTCGGTCGGTAAAAGTAAAGCTCGAATGCTAACCCCTGATCAAGTCAAAACAAAATTTACCGATGTCGCCGGTAGCGAAGAGGCGAAACAAGAAGTTACCGAGGTGGTTGATTTCTTACGCGATCCGGGTAAATACCAAAAATTGGGTGGACGTATTCCAAAAGGGATTTTAATGGTTGGACCACCGGGTACAGGTAAAACCCTACTGGCAAAAGCGATTGCTGGTGAAGCTAACGTTCCATTTTTCAGTATTTCCGGCTCTGACTTTGTTGAAATGTTTGTCGGTGTGGGTGCCTCACGTGTACGTGATCTATTTGAACAAGCTCGAAAACATTCACCGTGTATCATCTTTATTGACGAAATTGATGCCGTTGGTCGTAAACGAGGCGCTGGTTCAATGGGCGGGCATGACGAACGTGAACAAACCTTGAACCAAATGCTAGTTGAAATGGATGGTTTTGAAGCGAATAGCGGAATAATCATTATTGCAGCCACTAACCGGGTTGATATTTTAGATCCGGCATTACTGCGCCCCGGTCGTTTTGACCGCCAAGTACAAATTGGCCTACCAGATATGAAAGGTCGTGAGCAGATTCTTGCTGTTCATGTCCGTAAAGTACCTTTGGGCTCTGATGTTAATTTGTCAGTCTTAGCACGTGGCACACCGGGTTACTCTGGTGCTGAATTAGCAAACTTAGTCAATGAAGCGGCGTTATTTGCGGCTCGTCGTAACAAACGATTAGTGACAATGGACGAGTTTGAAGAAGCTAAAGATAAAATCAACATGGGCACTGAACGACGCTCATTGACGATGACCCAAGAACAATTGATATCAACTGCTTATCATGAAGCCGGTCATGCTATTGTTGGTTATTTAATGCCTGATCATGATCCAATTCATAAAGTCACGATCATTCCTCGCGGACGTGCTTTAGGCGTCACCTTCTTCTTACCTGAAGGCGACAGAGTGAGTGAAAGCCGTGAAAAACTAGAAGGCGATATTGCGACCCTTTATGGTGGAAGACTGGCGGAAGAACTGATCTATGGTGCTGAAAAAGTATCAACCGGCGCCTCGAATGATATTAAGGTTGCCACGCAATACGCCAGAGCTATGGTTACCCAATGGGGCTTTTCTGAACGTCTAGGACCACTATTTTATGAAATGGATGATAATTCAGCTTATGGACGTCCTAAAGATATCTCAGATGAAACTGCTCGCATTATCGATGAAGAAGTTAAAGCGATTATTGACCGCAATTTTGAACGAGCACGAAAAATTTTGACGGAAAATATGGATGTGCTTCATGCAATGAAAGATGCGCTAATGAAATATGAAACCATTGGTGCAAATCAAGTGGCGGACTTAATTGCACGTCGACCTATCAATGCACCGGACGACTGGACAGAGAGCGACGAAAAAGCAGCACAAGAGATTCCAAATGAGGGAACGGATATTCCGCCTCAATCAGACGATTAAAATGATATAAATAAATAACGCGCTTCGGCGCGTTTTTTATCGACAAAATGAAGATATAATCTCATCATAATTAGACTCAGTGGTAAATATAACCTTTACGGCTAAGCTAAACATTTAACCGTAACTAAATAGCTAATGCATTTATTTAAAAACTGTTTATCAAATAGGACTACCCTTATGGAAATTCATTTTCAAAATCAAGTTATGGATCTCTCTTTTCCACAAGTTATGGGCATTGTGAACATGACGCCAGATTCATTTTCCGACGGCGGTAAATACAACAACCTCGATGATGCAATGCGTCGAGTTGATAGTATGATTCAAGCCGGTGCCACATTTATTGATGTCGGAGGAGAATCAACCCGACCTGGCGCAGCTGAAGTATCGGTTGAAGAGGAGTTAGAACGGGTAATACCTTTAGTTGAAAAAATTGCCCGTTATTTTGATATATGGATTTCGGTAGATACCTCTAAACCTGAGGTAATGACTGAATCGGCGAAAGCCGGCGCCCACTTAATTAACGATATTCGAGCACTAACTGAGCCCGGCGCAATGACCGCTGCGGCAAAAACCGGACTGCCTGTTTGTATTATGCATATGCAAGGCGATCCTCAAACCATGCAAAATGCGCCACACTACAATCAAGATATCTATCAAGAAGTAGACACTTTTTTTGACCAACATATTAATCGCTGCATTAAAGCCGGTATAAATCGTGAAAAAATCATACTCGATCCAGGTTTTGGCTTTGGTAAAACACTATCACACAACTACCGATTACTGGCAACTTTGGAAAAATTTCATCATTTCAATTTACCGCTATTAGTTGGTATGTCCCGTAAATCCATGATTGGACAAGTATTAAATGTTCCGCCGCAAGAACGAATGCTTGGTAGTGTATCTTGCGCTGTCATTGCGGCGATGAAAGGAGCACACATTATACGGGTACATGATGTTAAACAGACATTTGATGCCCTACGGATTGTGCAAGCAACATTAGCTGAACAAGGTTGAGATTAATATCTGAAAAAAGCTGCTTATCTAACCATTGCATATCAACCAACTCTGGATAATTGTAGAAAAAGCTTTTTAAAGCAGGTTAAAGAAGAATATTAGATTAGTAATTATATAATTAAGGGCTCAATATTGAGCCCAAATTATAGTTTCGTTTTTACCTCAATCACACTTTAATGCGATTATATTTAATGGCGATTAAGGTGATACACAAACGGTTTGAGTAAGTTGATTTCTAAATGAATGGATTATACCAGACTCTAAAGACACAGTATAAAACTGTCCCGGCGTAACGCTAGGTGTAGCAGTCCAGGCTGCAAATCCAGACCATTGCTTATCTTGAGAATAGCTACCCGAAATCCCACCCCACTCTGAAAACAATCCTCCATTTATTTGCCTTATCGGGTACATAGCGTTGGCATTTGGATTACCAACTATTCCATTAGCATTAGCATTACTCAGCTCAGATACATTTGCCAATCGATAACCCGATAAAGTGGAACAATAATTTACTGCATTATTATGATTATTTTCTAAGTATGAATAGCCATGTATATCCGTGTGAGGAATAAACCAGTGTTGTAATTTAAAGCTATATATAGGCCTGGTTTTTGCTGTGTCAGCATAAATAGTAAATGTTGTTGGAACAAAAGGAATTTTCCATGAGGTAGAATTGGAGGTTGGGCCTTTTAATCTTACTATCGGAGTCTTGTTCAACTCTCCAAACTCTAAATCAATATTTGAATTGCTTGGCTCTTTGGTATAACTGAGTTGATTAATGTTTTTCAGCCCAGCAATAATTAACTTAAAATATAGATTATGAGCACCCGTTGCTGGAAAGTTTAATTCAGGTTGATTGAGATTTTGCATGAAATATATTTGTTTATTATTATCCCACTGACCAGATTCACCATTCTCATTACCCCTAATAACCGTTTTTGCTGGTTGTACAAAGCAAGTATAAAGAGTAGCAGAATTCATAGCTAAGTAATAGTTGTCTTCAAGACTACTATAGGATGTCGAATCAGGTATACCATATTGTGTTTTAATTTCACTGTCATCTATCTTCAGATTGATAATATAAGGAGCCGAACAGGTATCAATAGCATCTGTCCGTCTAACCTTCTGCTCTGTCGAGTCTAAAATAGTCATCGCTATTTTACCCGTTGCTGAAACAACCACATCACCGTCATCATCTCTGGCATAATTATTCGGATCTTGTAGTATTGTGCTAAAATCAATTGATTGGACACCATCAATAATAGGAGTATTAGCTGACACGACTGTTTGGATATCTTCAAAGGTGTTCACTGCCGCTGGAATAGTTATAATCACGGGATTATTATTATTATCCTTAGGAGGAGCATCATATTTGACTTCTTGGTTACCATCATTAAAACGCAACCATAATAACGCTCGGGTGTTATCACTTTTAGTTTGACCATTATCAAATGTTAAATAAGGTGCTGAACCATTGATTGCTTGAGCTGTGGTGTTTGATGTTAATGCCTGTGCATTAAATGCATACATTAAAGGAAACATTAATAGGCATGTTAATGTTTTTTTGAAAAAATGCGGCTTATTAGCGTTATTTGAGTTAAAATTTGTCGGTGAATTTAAGCTTAAGTTATTGTTCTGATTAAGGCGACGATTAAGAGAACTTAAGAAAGGCGTCTTCGAGTTTTCATTATGATATTGCATAGCAATCCCTATATTCGTGTAATTTATTGTTTTTATTCCTTTTTATATAACAGCCTGCTTTTATTACAGCTAAACCGTTACAATTTTAATGATATAATGTTTTAAAAAAATTACCGAACTTTTTAGCTGAAAAATTTGTTAAGAAAGGTAAACAAGAAAAGCAAAATCATTGAATATTTCCATATAGTTACTGATTTTTTGGACCTTTTTAAGCGCTGTTTTTCTGGCTTATTTACATCAGTTTCATGGCTGAGCTTATTACTCATTCTGGAGTTGTTACAGTAGGCAAACCAGATTGGGATGTGGAGAAGTTTTGATGCTTTCCCTGTTGTTGTCATATATACCAATGCGGACTTCTTCGTCGCACACCGGTGACTTATCGCTAATAGTGAATTTCTGTGACATATCATTTGAGTCATCGCCTTAGACAAACTGCCTCAGCTATGACGAGCGATTAGCGTACAGTCATCACTTAAGCAAATAGGAGAATAAGAAATTGGGTAAGCGCCACAGCTTTGTCAAAAAGTTTCAGAAAATGTATACGTTTGAGTATAAAAACGATGATTTTTCAGCAAAGCACCATTTTATATCAATCGGTTAAAGCAGATTAGGCTAGAAAATTAACAAGTAGATTTGTTTATCATTAAACTAACAAGATTTTTAAAATTAGCTGGCTTTTGATGACTAGGCATATTCCAAATTTACTTTATCAATATTGCCAAATACACAAAAAATCCAACATAATTATTATTCATAAAGGCTTTAAAGCATTTCGCTCTATCACGGTCTTTAATTAACCATTGTTGATAGATAAATAGCAATGAAGCAATCAATAAAATGGTAAAATAGACTGAATTAAAATCGTTTGTTAAACCAAGTATCACCATGCAAGAAACCGCAACTATCTTTAATAAACCAATGATTAAGGTATCATAATGACCAAATAAAATAGCGGTTGATTTAATGCCTATTTTCATATCATCGCTTCGATCGACCATGGCATACTGAGTATCATAAGCAATAGTCCAACAAATATTTGCTAAACATAGTAGCCAGCAAGTTAACGGAAACTCAGCTATAGTTGCCGCATAAACCATTGGAATACTCCAGCTAAATGCGATTGCCAGAATAATTTGCGGAAAGTGAGTATAACGTTTCATAAACGGATAGATCATGGCGGTTAACAAGGCAAAGCCGGCAATAAGCCATGACAGCCGATTTAATGTCATCAATAGACCGGCCGCAATTAACAACAATATCAAAAGAGTATATAAGGCGTTTTTGGCTGTCAGGGCACCACGTGCCAATGGACGATCTTGCGTTCGCTCGACATGCGCATCAAAATGGCGATCCGCATAATCATTTATCACACAACCGGCTGATCGCATAACAATGACACCTAGCACAAAAATAACGACAAGCCCAACCGAAGGATGAGGATCAGCAAGCCATATTGCCGACAAAGTCGGCCAAAGTAGCAGTAAAATGCCGATAGGTTTATCTAATCGCATCAGTTGTATATAAGCTAACATAACGTATATCTGTCCTCAATTATTATGGGCGGATTATACCTGATCTTGTTAAAGCTGCAATGCGGATAAATACCGTTTCTATTTGGCGCTGCTGGATGTGTAAGCAATCAAATCAATTTACCTAATACGTGTCACATCCAAAACGGTTAATCTAAGTAAAGCGATTAATTGTGGTAATAAAGCGTTACAACAAAAGTAAATACTGCTCTGCCACCACGGCTAACGCCCGATAAAATTGGCTAACTTGATTATGTTTTAATTGATCCAGATAAGCTGATGACCAAGGCGTTAAATGTTCATCTATCAGTTGATTCGCCGCTTGCGTTTTTTGTTTTTCCAGCAATATCGCATAAGCGATTAGCATTAAACCAAACTGATCTTCCGGCTCATTCATACCGGTATTAAGCGTTAAACCATGCTGCTGTAAAAATTGACGATAGCGCTCTTGCGATTCCCCCATTAATAGTTTTTCTTGATCCAAATAGACTGACCCCCATGGCGGGGCGGGCATTTTGCCTTGCCCTTCAAACAATAACGAGAATTGATAATCCAGATCGACATGGCTGATTTGGGTTGCCAATATCTGGCATTGCTGGCTAATGAGTTCCGGATTTTGCCAATCCGCCAGTTGGTCAATGTGCAATAAAGCCTCATGCAACGGTTCAACGGTTTGGCTATTAGGCGGATAATAAAAAAAAGCACCCAGTACTTTTGCCAGGGTCGCACAAGTGAGATTATCGAATCTTTTCTCTTTATTCATTGACGTTACTTGTTGTCGGTCAGTTATATTGTTAATTATAGCGGTATCATCCATAAATTATAAAAGGCAATACGACCACAAACTTCAGCAATAAACACACAAGCAAAAGCAGTAAGATAAATTATTGCATTATGTTTGGAACGGTAAATGTTAAAAGCAACCAATAGTAGTGCCACTATGATTAACATGCACTCGGCAATCATCCAACTTGCTTGCGCACAAGCCAGCTCCGGGCTTATGGTCGTCATTAAATTATAATAGGGAATTTTTAATAATATAATCAATACACTACCAATGAGAAAAGCTGCGTTACCTAAACGATATAACCCAAGCATTGCGCTAGCAATTCCACCCAACGCCAGCATCGCTGTATACATTTGAATTGCAGTATAGTTGGTATCCCATGTTTTCACTGTGGGTAGCATATAAGTTAGAACAATCGTCCACACAAAAACTAAACTCAGTAGGATTAAGATGATGGCTATCAGCTGGTTGATATAGGGAAAGCGATTAATCTTTAAACAAAGCGGTTTAATCAATTTCAGTTTTTGGCTATCCGGATTGAGAGAAAAGTAGTGGATTAATACTGAGGCGAATGTAACACCAAATACCACACCAAAAGTGAAAATCTCATTACTCATCGGCGAACGTCCAATCCCATAGATCACATTTAACGCCCGCAAAGGATGCCCTAAATGGAATGAGGCAAGCAACATACCAATAGCCATAAAAACCAGTGCTAACAGATTAATTTTTTGACGAATTATGGGATTAGCTTGTGAACAATTCATTAAGCAAGATAAGCTGCTTAACAGCACCATTCCGGCAGATAATTGCCCAAATACCGTAAAAAAAACCAATGGTAATTCATGCATATTATACCTCCTCCGGATTGAGCACTTTTCCTTGTGTATCGCCTGAGCTTTTAGCCAAAGCATGTGGTTTGATAACAATATTCGGTTTAGTCAACTCTGCATTAGGCAAAGGGGCAATATTACGTTCATCACCATGACGCTCACGTAATTTCCCTATCTCGTCAAAGTCTAAAGCACGCTGTGGGCAAGATTCGACGCACACAGGCTTTAAGCCTTCGGCTACACGCTCATAACAACCATCGCATTTTGACATAACCCGCTTTTGATGATCAAACTGTGGCGCACCATATGGACAACGCATTTCACAATAGCGGCAACCAATACACACATCTTGATTAACAACCACTAAGCCATCTTGTTGGCGTTTATGCATCGCACCAGTTGGACAACCTTGCACGCAAGTTGGTTGCTCACAATGATTACATGAGATTGACAAATAGTAAGTAAAAGTATCATTTTGCCAAATCCCGTCCACTTGTTGCCACGATCCACCACCATACTCATAAACTCGGCGAAAATGCACGCCCAGCGCATTATCTTTTTCGTCTTTACAGCTCAACTGACAGGTTTTACACCCGGTACATTTGGAAGAATCAATAAAGAATCCATATTGCATTTTAATCATCTCCCTTTTTAATTATGATGCCGCTGGCATAGTTGATAATGGTTTGATTTCAACCAAATTAGTATGCTGCGAATTTGACTTCGCTAACACTGACGGGCGCAATGAGGTTAAACGATTAATACAACCACCAATATCCACGCCAGCAGCATTAGTTTTTGCCCATAGCCCTTGAGGTATAGCGATCACGCCCGGTAATATACGAGGCGTGACTTTAGCCGGAATATAAAGCCGACCACGATCATTAAATACTTCAACTAATTGCCCATGCTTAATTTGTCTTTGCTCAGCATCAATTGGGTTAATCCAAACGCTACTGGCAACAGCTTCTCGTAGTTGGGGAAGATTACTATAAGAGGAGTGACAATGCCCTTTAATATGAAATCCAATCATTTGCAGCGGATATTTATCGCGTTTTTGTTGATCCTCACTCCCTTCAATAGCTGGCAAATAAGCAGGAATTGGGTAGAGTTTATCGTCCGGCTCAATCTCCCATTCACCCGCTATTTTTGCCAGCGCTTCTGAATAAATTTCAATTTTGCCAGACGGGGTATTTAATGGCTGATTAATCGGATCATCCCGGAATGCTTTTAAGGCAATTTGCGCATCGCTATCCGCTAATTTACGATCGACAATACCCTTACCGTCAGTGTCAGCAAAAGGCGGTAAATCAGGATTTTGCTTGCGCATTCTTTCATAGCTATACGCTATCCACTCATCTTGCGTTCGCCCTTCAGTAAATTTATCTTTAACGCCCATTTTTTCTGATAACTCAGTTAACACATCATAAGACGATCGATTTTCCCAAAGCGGCTTAATAGCCCGTTGCATACGAATAACATAATGGTAAGCACCGGATGCATAAGAATTATTAATTAAATCGTTACTTTCCACTGATGACACATCCGGTAATAACAGATCGGCATAGCGTGCTGATGCGGTCATATGAGTATCCCACACTAAGATAAATTCGCATTGAGATTCATCTTGTAAAATTTGGTGTGTTCGATTGAGATCGGCATGCTGATTACCAATTACATTACTGGCATAACTCCAGATAAACTTGATACCGACATCCAATTTATCTTTACCGAGTATATAAGCATTCTTCGCGGTCATGCTCTGCGGTGATTCGATCGCTTTAGTCCATAAAAAAAATGGAATACTGGTTTTAATCGGATTTAATAAATTCAGACCCGGAACCGGATAAGTCACGCTTCCGCCCCAAGTACCAATATTGGTGCCCGGTTTACCAAATTGACCAGTGATAATAGGCAATATCATAATTGCTCTTGTAGTATGCTCACCATTTTGCCAACGTTGTGCTCCCCAGCCTTGCGAAATCCATGCTGCTTTAGCGTTAACAATATCTAAGGCAAGTTTACGAATTTGTTTAGCGGGAATACCGGTTTTTTTTGCAGCCCACTCCGGCGTTTTCGGTGTTCTATCATCACCTAAACCTAAAATATAAGATTTATAATCACTAAAAGGGGGGGCGCTATCCGGCAATGAGTCAGCATTCCAACCCACACAATATTGATTAAGCATTGCCTCATCAATTTTATCTTCTTCCAGTAAAGCATAGCCAATTGCGGCAACTAACGCCGCATCGGTACCGGGAATAATCGGGATCCACTCGGCATTATAGCCAACTACACTTTCGCTACGCCGAGGATCGATAATAATCACTCTGGCTTTACTTTGTGCTAAAGCATGAAACAGTTCCGTTACTTGCCCACCGCCTGACATTCGCGTTTCAGCAACATTATGTCCAAACATAACAACCAAATCTGAATGTTTAATTTGATCGATAAGTGACTCTTTAGCATTGCCATAAATATAAGGCTTTATAGCAGTTATCTGTCCACTTGAGTAATCGCCATGATAATTTAGATAACCACCGATAGTACTTAAAAACCGTCTACAAGCACTGCGTCCGGCGATATTTGCGCCAGTGGTACCTGTTCCATATTGACAATAAATAGCTTCATTGCCATAACGATTAATGGTGTATTTAAGTTTATCCGCCAATAAATTTATTGCTTCATCCCAGCTAATACGTTTAAATTTACCTTCACCACGCTTACCTATTCGCACCATAGGGTATTTTAAACGCTCCGGATCGTAAGTTCGCCAGCGTACCGCTCGCCCCCGCAAACATGGGCGAATTTGATGTTGACCGAAGATAGGGTCATTAATACCGTCTTCGGATGAGATTTTAGTAATAATATCGTTTTTAACATGAACTTTTAGTGGGCAGCGACTACCACAATTGACTAAACAGGCACTGTAAAAAATTTTTTCTTTATTGGTGGGATTAGGCGTGTTACTGTTATCATCCAACTTTGGTTCGGCATAAGCGAAAGGCGATTGAATCGTATTAGTTAGTGCAGCTACGCTACCAATAGCGATTGATTTTTGTAAAAAATCACGACGTGTTATCTTATGTTCTGACTTGCTCATTTGGTTCCCTTATTTCTTATTGGGATAGGGTTATGATAATACTATCGTTACAATAATTAAACTTAAAAAACCATAAAAATTGCCATTAACTTAAAATAAATTAATGAAATAAGAATTATTATCAATTAATGGATGATCATTACAGCTGATTTGTCATTCATTATAAATTTAAATTCATACATCTTAATGAAACATTGGTATAATAAGCCCATTTAATCGAATAATTAGAAAAATTATGTCACAATCCACTTATAACGCCGTTGATATTGAAGTCCTTAAAGGACTCGATCCCGTTCGTCATCGTCCGGGTATGTATACTGACACAGCTCGCCCAAATCATTTAGGGCAAGAAGTTATTGATAACAGTGTTGATGAAGCGATAGCAGGTCATGCTCGTCAAGTTAAAGTCACGCTTTATGAAGATAATTCATTGGAAGTGATTGATGATGGACGTGGCATGCCGGTTGATATTCACCCCGAAGAGGGTGTGCCGGCAATTGAGTTATTACTCTGCCGTTTGCACGCTGGTGGTAAATTTTCGAATAAAAATTACCAATTTTCTGGTGGACTTCACGGTGTGGGTATCTCGGTGGTTAATGCCTTATCAAAACGCGTTGAAGTAACGGTTAACCGTGACGGACAAGTGTACCAAATCGCTTTTGAAAATGGCGATAAAGTGGAAGATTTGCACGTCATTGGTACTTGTGGTCGCCGTAATACCGGTACTAAAGTCCATTTTTGGCCAGACGAAAAATATTTTGATTCGCCAAGATTTTCGGTGCCTCGTTTATCTCATCTGCTAAAAGCTAAAGCGGTGCTTTGCCCGGGACTGGAGATTATCTTTAAAGATAAAATCAACAACACCGAACAACGCTGGTGTTATCAAGATGGCTTAAAAGATTATCTCATGGAGTCCGTGAGTGGTTACACACTACTACCTCAAGAGCCGTTCACCGGAAGCCATACTGGCGACACCGAAGCAGTTGAATGGGCACTACTTTGGTTACCGGAAGGAGGCGAGCTGTTAACGGAAAGCTATGTTAACTTAATCCCAACGGTGCAAGGTGGTACCCATGTTAATGGTCTACGTCAAGGACTACTTGATGCAATGCGAGAATTTTGTGAATTTCGCAACTTGTTACCACGAGGCTTAAAACTCACTGCCGATGATATTTGGGAACGTTGTGCTTATGTATTATCAGTAAAAATGCAAGAGCCCCAGTTTGCCGGACAAACCAAAGAACGTTTATCATCACGACAAAGTGCGGCTTTTGTTTCAGCCATTGTTAAAGATGCCTTTAGCCTTTGGCTAAATCAACATGTACAAGTCGCTGAATTATTGGCTGAAATGGTGATTTCAAGCGCACAAAAACGGCTTAGAGCCTCAAAAAAAGTTATCCGTAAAAAATTGACCAGTGGTCCGGCGCTGCCAGGCAAACTTGCCGACTGCTCATCACAAGATTTGAGCCGAACAGAACTGTTTTTAGTGGAAGGGGATTCTGCGGGCGGTTCAGCTAAACAAGCACGCGATCGGGAATATCAAGCGATAATGCCGCTAAAAGGTAAAATTTTAAATACTTGGGAAGTCTCATCAGACGAAGTATTAGGCTCACAAGAGATCCACGATATCTCCGTTGCCATAGGCATTGACCCGGATAGTGATGATTTAAGCCAATTACGATATGGTAAAATTTGTATATTAGCCGATGCCGATTCTGACGGTTTACATATCGCTACACTGCTTTGTGCGCTATTTGTGCGTCATTTTAAAGCCATGGTTGAACATGGGCATGTCTTTGTTGCTATGCCACCACTATATCGAATCGATCTGGGTAAAGAAGTACATTACGCCTTAGATGAAGAAGAAAAAGAAGGGATTTTAGATCAACTTAAACGGAAAAAAGGCAAACCGAATGTCCAACGTTTTAAAGGTCTTGGTGAAATGAATCCACTGCAATTACGTGAAACCACCATGGATCCCAATACTCGCCGTTTAGTACAATTATCATTGGATAATTCAGAAGAAACGATGGCGTTAATGGATATGTTACTTGCTAAAAAGCGTTCAGAAGATCGCCGTGAATGGTTGCAAGAAAAAGGTGATCAAGTCCAACTTGATGTCTAACATAAAGAATGATTTAGAGGAACAATAATGAGTGAGATAACTCATGACGGAGTAGAAGTTCAGTCGCTACGTACTTTTACAGAGAGCGCATATTTAAACTACTCAATGTATGTCATTATGGATCGTGCACTGCCGTTTATCGGTGACGGTTTAAAACCTGTGCAACGCCGTATTGTTTATGCCATGTCTGAATTGGGGCTTAATGCTCAGGCTAAATTTAAAAAATCTGCTCGTACAGTCGGTGACGTATTAGGTAAATATCACCCACATGGGGATAGCGCCTGTTATGAAGCAATGGTACTTATGGCACAGCCATTTTCCTACCGTTATCCATTAGTAGACGGTCAAGGTAACTGGGGGGCGCCGGACGATCCAAAATCCTTTGCCGCCATGCGGTATACCGAATCACGCCTATCGAAATATGCTGAATTACTATTAGGCGAGCTTGGGCAAGGTACTGTTGATTATACGCCTAACTTTGACGGAACGTTACAAGAGCCGAAAATGTTACCGGCAAGATTACCCAATATCTTATTAAATGGCACCACCGGTATTGCCGTCGGTATGGCAACGGACATACCACCACATAATATCCGTGAAGTGGCAAACGCTGCTATTATGTTAGCAGATAATCCAAATGCGACTTTAACTGAAGTAATGGCTCACATACAAGGGCCGGACTTCCCTACTGAAGCGGAAATCATTACCCCACCACAAGATATTGAAAAAATCTATAAAACAGGTCGGGGCTCCATTCGAATGCGAGCGGTGTGGAAAAAAGAAGACGGCGACATCGTCATCACCGATTTACCGCATCAAGTATCCGGTGCCAAAATTCTTGAGCAGATTGCTGCGCAAATGCGAGCCAAAAAATTACCGTTAATTGAAGATTTACGGGATGAATCGGATCATGAAAACCCAACTCGACTGGTCATTGTGCCCCGTTCAAATCGTGTTGATTTAGAACAGGTAATGAACCACCTATTTGCCACCACCGATCTGGAAAAAAGCTACCGGGTCAATATGAACATGATTGGGCTGGACAATCGCCCGTCGGTTAAAGGTTTAGTTGAGATCTTAACCGAATGGTTAGCCTATCGTCGCAATACCGTAACCAGACGTTTAAACTATCGTTTAGACAAGGTATTAAAGCGCCTTCATATTTTAGACGGTCTACTTATTGCATTTTTAAATATTGATGAAGTAATTGAAATTATTCGCTATCAGGATGATCCCAAAGCCGAACTGATGCGCCGTTTCGATTTAAGTGAAATCCAGTCTGAAGCGATCTTAGAGTTAAAACTTCGCCATTTAGCCAAGTTAGAAGAGATGCGTATCAAAGGTGAGCAAAGTGAGCTGGCAAAAGAGCGTGATCAACTGCAAGCACTGTTATCTTCGCCAAGAAAACTCAGTAACCTTATCAAAAAAGAGTTACAACAAGATGCGGAAAAATATGGCGATGATCGCCGTTCGCCAATTGTTGAACGTAGCGAAGCTAAAGCAATTACCGAACAAGAATTAATACCGTCTGAACCGGTTACCATTGTCTTATCTGAAATGGGTTGGGTCAGAGCGGCAAAAGGTCACGACATCGATCCAGTCGGGTTAAGTTATAAAGCCGGCGACAGCTTTAAGGCAGCAGCCAAAGGTAAGAGTAATCAACCGGTTGTGTTTATTGACTCAACCGGCCGTAGTTACGCTGTAGAGCCAAACACCTTGCCATCGGCACGAGGTCAAGGCGAGCCACTTACCGGAAAACTGGCATTGCCGGCAGGTGCTACCGTTGAAAAAGTACTTATGTCAGCCAATGATAATCAGAAATTCTTACTGGCTTCAAGTGCCGGCTATGGGTTTATTTGTCGGTTTAGTGATTTAGTAACGCGTAACCGAAACGGTAAAGCGATTATCAACCTATCAAATAACGCAAATGTGCTTGATCCAGTTGAGATCACCAATGAAGATAGCTTATTGTTATCGATTTCTAAAGCTGGTCGGATGCTAATATTCCCAGTAAAAGATCTGCCGGAACTGGCGAAAGGCAAAGGGAATAAAATAATCTCCCTGTCCGGGGCTGACGATAGCCTAGCTTATTTGCAGTTAATTACGCCAGAAACGTCGATAACCCTATATGTTGGTAAACGCAAACTGACACTTTATCCGGCTGATTTAGAAAAATTTAGAGCAGAGCGAGCACGTAAAGGGACGTCTCTTCCTCGCGGACTGCAAAAGATAGATAAAATAGAGGTGAACGAATAATATGTCTTTAATTTGGGCTATTATTACTGGTGTTATATTAAGCAGTATACTCAAATCAGGTTGGGGCTATGTGTTCGGTTTTTTTGTTGGCCCAATGCTATATCAAGCATTCTGTAATAAATTGACTGAACAAAGAACCCAAGCCAATCCAACCCTATACTTGACAGTTGTATTTGAAGTATTGGGTCATTTAAGTAAATCTAAAGGTGTAGTCACCCAAGATGACATCAACCTTGCTCGCCAATTTATGGACAGATTGCAGCTTGATAATAACAGCCGTCAACTGGCGCAAGAGTCATTCAATCGAGGCAAAGCAAGTGATTACCCACTTAGATCACGCTTACGGGAGTTATATACGCAGTACCGATATCGACGAAATGTACTTAATATCTTTTGTGAACAACTGATACAAGCAGCCTTGAACGACGGCACTTTAGACGAAAAAGAGTCACAAATCTTATTTATTGTTGCTGATGAATTCAACATTCCACGCCGACAAATGGCAATGTATATTCAAATGATGATGGGCAGTTATCATTTTCGTCAAGAAAATTATTATGATCAGCAAAATCAATATCAACAAAGCAATAATTATGGTGGTTATCAGGGACGTTCGGCGCAGTCCGATTTACAAAACGCTTATAAAACGTTAGGCATTGAACCGAATGCCGAAATAGCCGTAATTAAAAGAGCGTATCGTAAATTAATGAACGAACATCACCCGGATAAATTAGTCTCAAAAGGTTTACCCAAAGCGATGCTTGAAGCAGCCAAAAAGCGAGCTCAAGAAATTCAAGCTGCTTATGATCTGATAAAAGCATCTCGTGGATTTAAATAGAGATTAAAACAATGATGCATTGGCGCTCAATTATTCGAATTATCGGTCTACTTATTGCACTACTGTCAGTCTTTATGTTACTGCCGGCTCTAGTGGCATTAATTTATCGTGACGGCGCTGGTGCGATTTTTGTTCGTTCATTTTTTGCAGCTTTGATACTCGGTTGCCTATTATGGTGGCCTAATCGTAATCATCGCCATGAGCTCAATACCCGAGAAGGTTTTTTTGTTGTTGTCTTGTTTTGGTTAGTGTTAGGGACGATTGGCGCTTTCCCTTTTATTTTTGACAATCATATCAATCTCAATTTAAGTACTGCGTTTTTTGAATCGTTCTCCGGTTTAACCACAACTGGCGCAACAACCATTGTCAAACTCGATCACTTACCTAAAGCACTACTGTTTTATCGGCAATTACTCCAGTGGCTCGGTGGTATGGGTATTATCGTGTTAGCTGTTGCCATATTACCATTATTAGGGGTCGGTGGCATGCAGCTATATCGTGCTGAAATTCCCGGACCACAAAAAGACAGTAAAATGCGCCCACGTATTGCCGAAACAGCCAAAACGCTGTGGTCTATTTATATCCTACTGACCACATTATGTGCCGTAAGCTTATGGTTTGCCGGCATGAATGTTTTTGACGCCATATCCCATAGCTTTTCAACCATTTCTATGGGCGGATTTTCCACCCACGATGATAACCTTGCTTACTTTAATAGTGCGACAATTAACTATATCGTTACTATTTTCCTTATTTTATCCGGCTGTAACTTCGCTCTCCACTTTGCCGCCTTTAATGGGTTTTCACTCAAGGTTTACTGGCGTGATCAAGAGTTCAGAACGTTTCTTTTTATTTTGCTGATACTCATTGCTATCTGCGCTTTTGTTATCTTTTTCTATAAGCCACATCGACTGAGCATTGATAAAATTGTCTTGCAAGTGGTGTCTATCTCCGCAACCGCTGGCTTTTCTGTTGATGATATCAATACCTGGCCTTCCTCATTACCGCTATTTTTACTTTGTGCTTCATTTATTGGCGGTTGTGCCGGTTCAACCGGTGGTGGTTTAAAAGTGGTACGGGTGCTGCTGTTATTTATGCAAGGATCGCGAGAACTAAAACGCCTTATTCACCCTAATGCCATTTACACCTTAAAACTCAATAATCGGGTAGTACCCGAACGCATTATTGAATCAGTTTGGGGATTCTTTTCTGCCTATGCGCTGGTATTTTTAGTCAGCCTTTTTATTATTATGGCAACCGGTATTGATGCAACGGACTCATTTTATATTGTCGCTTCATCTCTCAATAATTTAGGCGTCGGGCTTGGTAGCGTTAGCGATAATTTTGCCAATGTCAGCGATCCTGTGAAATGGGTAATGGTGGTGGATATGTTATTTGGCCGACTGGAGATCTTCACACTCCTGGTTTTATTTACCCCAACCTTCTGGCGAAGTTAATTTTATACTAAAACATAGGCATTTTCTGAAACTTTTTGTCAAACGATTATCAACATTGTTGAACACTAATTTAATGGTGATTTTTGATCACTAACAAATAGCGAACGATTTAGTGTAATTGATGTTGTGTAATCGATTTGGTTTGGTTTCTTTTAAATTAATAAATAACTGTTTTTATACTGAAACATAGGTATTTTCTGAAACTTCTTGTCAAACGATAATCAATACTATTGAAAACTAATTTAATGGTGATTTTTGATCACTAACAAATAGCGAACGATTTAGTGTAATTGATGCTGAGTAATAGATTTGGTTTGGTATCTTTTAAAATAATAGATAAACTTTTTATACTTAAACATGGGTATTTTCTGAAACTTCTTGTCAAAATAATTAAAAATTACAAATATTTTATTGATTATTTAGCCAATTACAGACAGAATTATCGGGCAGCATGTGCTGTGTTTATTAGAGGTAATCACCTGACATATGGAATGGATCATGGATCCTACAATCTGGATTGGTTTATCCACTCTGGTTGTACTTGAAATCGTCCTTGGTATAGATAACATTGTTTTTATTGCCATCCTTGCCGAGAAACTTCCTCCCAACCAACGAGATAAAGCACGCGTCACAGGTCTTGCTTTCGCTTTAATTACGCGAATTGTGCTATTAATGTTTACCGGTTGGTTAGTCACCTTAACGACCCCACTGTTTTCACTCTCCGGTATCAGTTTTAATGCTCGTCAATTGATTATGCTTATCGGTGGGATATTTTTACTGTTCAAAGCGACAATGGAGCTTAACGAGCGGTTAGAAGGCGCCTCTCATCAAGACGGTAAGCCAAAAAAGACCTCGCACTTTTGGACAGTCGTGGCACAAATTGTGGTACTTGATGCGGTATTCTCGCTCGATTCAGTCATTACCGCCGTTGGCATGGTTGAAAATATTCCGGTTATGATAATTGCGGTGTGTATTGCAATTTGCATCATGATGGTTGCCAGTAAACCGCTGGCTTATTTTGTTAATTCCCATCCAACCATTGTTATTCTTTGTTTAAGCTTTTTATTAATGATTGGTTTTAGTCTGGTGGCAGAAGGATTTGGCTTTGCCATACCAAAAGGCTATTTATATGCTGCTATTGGCTTCTCAATAATGATAGAGTTCTTCAATCAGTTGGCAATCTTTAACCGTAAAAAAGCACTCAACAAAAAACCATTGCGGGAACGGACTGCCGAAGCGATTTTACACTTATTAAAAGGTGATACTGAAGAAGATTCAGATAACAGCTCGATAGATGATGATTCAGATAACAACAAAAAAGAGTCGGTTTTTAATGATCAAGAGCTTAGCATGGTAGAACGTGTGTTAGGATTAGCTCAACGTTCAGTCAGTAGTATTATGACCTCACGATTAAATGTCGATATGGTCAACATTAATGATGACCGTGAAGTGATACTAAAAGAGATCTTCGACAATCCTCACTCCCGTTTGGTGGTCACCGATAACGATTCGATTGATGAACCTTTGGGTATCATACAAGTTAACGATCTGTTAAAAGACGTCATCCAAAACAAAGAGCCTATTGATATTGCATCACTGATCAAACAGCCGCTCATTTTTCCTGAAACGGTCTCTTTACTGGTTGCGTTAGAGCAATTTAAAAAGGCGAAAACCCATTTTGCTTTTGTTGTCGATGAATTTGGTTCAATGCAAGGGGTAGTCTCAGTCACCGATATCATTGAAACCATTGCCGGTGATTTTCCGACGGAAGAAGAGGAAATTGATGCCAAACATGACATTCAATGCCTTGAAGACCATACATGGATTGCCAATGGCTATATCCCGGTCGAGGAACTAGTCCGATTTGTACCTATCCCAATTGATGATAAACGTGAATATCACACCTTAGCCGGATTATTAATGGAAAAAGCCCAGCATCTACTCGAAGTGGGTGAAACCATGCAAATTGGTGATTATCTTTTTGAAATTGCACAGATCGAAAGTCACCGGATTTTGAAAGTGAAAATTACCTTAAACAAACTCGATTTAGGTTAATCACTTTCACCGTCTTTTTAGCTCACTAAGGTGAGCTAAAAAGCAAAATTTATCCTGCCTCGTCAAAACAAGATACAAAGTTTACTAGTAGCAAAACCCTATTGATGACTTTATCAAACAAGCCACCCTAGGTGCTATTAACCGAGAAAGCCGACATTAGCAAATCGATTTAGCTATCACTCAATATTGAAACATAAGATAAAAATATCGCCAAAAACACCATTTCAAATAAAATCAAAACATCACCTTCAAATAATTGAAAGCAGGTCGAAAATGATAGTCGCATAGTTGCTAATCTTCGAATCGGTAATCGCAAACCTTTAGAATAACGCTTGACCAAACTGAATAACTAGCAATAATAACGCAGTGAGATATCTGTTTATTGTAAGATGTCGCGCTGTCTCGCGACATCTTTTCTATTTTTATCTGTCACTGATGCGGGTAAAAATAACAGCAACATATTAGATAAACAATCATTCTTAATAACCAAAATTGGGCCTTAACTTATGAATTCAATATTCGAAAAAATATTTCAATTGAAAGAAAAGAAAACCACCATTGGTACCGAAATTATTGCTGGATGCACCACCTTCCTTACTATGGTCTATATTATCTTTGTCAATCCTTCCATTTTATCGGCAACCGGCATGGATACCTCAGCCGTATTTGTGTTAACTTGTGTTGTTACTGCGTTTGCAACCATTTTAATGGGCTTATTTGCAAACTTACCTATCGCATTAGCACCGGCTATGGGGCTTAATGTATTTTTTGCCTATGGTATTTGTGGCGCAATGGGCTACTCATGGCAAGTTGGTATGGGGGCAATCTTTTGGGGATCGTTAGTCTTTTTTGCATTATCGTTATTTAAAGTGCGCCATTGGCTAATTGAGCATATTCCGCAATGTTTACGAGTCGGTATCAGTGCAGGTATCGGACTATTTATTGCGTTTATGGGCTTTCAAAATATGGGCATTGTAGTTAGCTCGCCTGCAACACTCTTAACCTTAGGTAATATTTTATCGCTAAAAGTATTACTTGGTTCATTAGGCTTTTTCATCATTATTATTTTAGCCGCTCGCAACTTTCATGCTGCCGTGCTAATTTCAATCTTTGTAGTCACACTATTGGCACTTTGGCTTGACCCTAATATCACCTATCAAGGCATTGCTTCAGTACCACCTAGTGTTACCAGTGTTGTTGGTCATGTCGATCTGGCCGGTTCCCTAAATGTGGGCATTATGGGCGTTATCTTTTCAATAATGATTGTCAGCTTATTTGATTCATCCGGCACAATTTTGGCACTCACCGATAAAGCAGGTATTTGTGATGAAAAAGGGCGTTTTCCTAAAATGCGTCAAGCGTTATTAATCGATAGTTTCAGCTCGTCACTTGGCGGACTATTTGGTACCTCTTCAGTTTTAACCTACATTGAAAGCTCTGCAGGTATTTCAGTTGGTGGTCGCACCGGTTTAACCGCTGTGGTTGTGGGCATTTTATTTTTAATGATGACATTCCTATCGCCATTAGCTCACTTAGTACCAAGTTACGCTACTTCTGGCGCCCTGATATTTGTCGGTATTTTAATGGTATCAAGTTTGGTTAAAGTTAACTGGTCAGATTTAACCGATGCGACACCGGCTTTTATTACTGCTTTAATGATGCCGTTTGCCTTTGCTATCACCGAAGGTGTGGCGCTCGGTTTTATCTCTTATGTGGTATTAAAAACCTTCACCGGTAAATTTAAAGAGTTAAACCTATGTGTCATTATTTTTGCCGTGTTATTTGCACTGAAATTTATTTTTATTGATCACCATTAATGGCTGAATACTACTTCTACCGTGCTCAGCGGTAGAGGTGGTTTTTGTCTGATTGCCAATTTATTTTCCGCTATTTAAATTATCTTCATCATGCCATAACAAGGCTCTGCACTCATCAGCTCATCTCCAATTCCAATAATTCACCAATAGAGTTTGATCTACATCACAAAAACCAAAAAACATAAAAATAGTACAAAATTTAATAATTGTTGTTGCGTTAAAAATTCATGCATATTGATGACAGCACTTAAGCCATTGATAGTCTATCTAAAAATGGATTTAAAGAAATAACGATTAATCAACCACTTATTAACCAAATTTAGAGGTAAATTATGAGTCATTATTACGACAAAATAGAACGCATCAACTACGAAGGCACACAAACAGACAATCCTTTTGCATTCAGGCACTATAATCCCAACCAAATCATTTTGGGTAAAACCATGGCGGAACATCTACGCTTATCAATTTGTTATTGGCACACTTTTTGTTGGGCTGGGACAGATATGTTTGGTTCAGGCGCATTTCACTATCCATGGCAAACTGGCTCAGATCCATTAGCTAATGCAAAAGCGAAAGCCGATATAGCCTTTGAGTTCTTTTATAAAATGAATGTGCCTTTTTATGCTTTTCATGATGTTGATGTCGCACCCGAAGGCAATTCAATCCAAGAATATATCAATAATTTATCAATCATGACTGATATTTTACTGGCTAAACAGCAACAAACCGGCGTTAACTTACTTTGGGGCACCGCCAACTGCTTTACCAATCCTAAATATGCTGCCGGCGCCGCCACCAATCCGGATCCGCAAGTATTTGCCTGTGCAGCGACACAAGTTGTCCACGCCATGAATGCAACACATCAATTAGGTGGGCAAAATTATGTCCTTTGGGGCGGACGTGAAGGATACGAAACACTGTTAAATACTGATCTGAGAAAAGAGCGTGAACAGCTTGGCAAGTTTATGCAACTGGTGGTTGAAAACAAATATAAAATCGGTTTTAAAGGCGCGTTACTTATTGAGCCAAAACCGCAAGAGCCAACCAAACATCAATATGATTATGATGTCACAACCATTTATGGCTTTTTAAAACAATTTGGCTTAGAAAAAGAGATTAAAGTTAATATCGAAGCTAACCATGCAACACTAGCTGGTCACTCATTCCAACATGAAGTTGCTTCTGCTATCGCACTTGATATCTTTGGCTCACTTGATGCTAACCGAGGCGATCCGCAACTAGGTTGGGATACTGATCAATTCCCAAATAGTGTAGAAGAAAATAGCCTTGTCATGTACGAAATTCTCAAAAGTGGCGGTTTTAAAACCGGTGGACTTAACTTTGATGCCAAAATTCGTCGTCAAAGTGTTGATAAATATGATGTATTTTACGGGCATATTGGCGCAATCGATACCATGGCATTATCATTGAAGTGCGCAGCGAAAATAATAGAAGATAACGTTCTTGAGCAAAAAGTCACGCAACGATATGCCGCTTGGGAAGAAAACTTAGGTCAACAAATCCTACAAGGCAAGATGACGCTACAAGACATTGCGCAGTATAGTTTAGCCAATAATCTGCAACCAAAACCTTGCAGTGGTGAACAAGAGAAGTTAGAAAATCGAGTTAATCGATTAATCTTTGGCTAAGCTAATTGTTGGTTGTAAACTAATCAGGTTAACGGTATCGTTAACCTTGGTAGTCAGCAGTAAAATGGAGAAGAGTATGTATATTGGTATTGATTTAGGCACTTCGGGTGTCAAAGTGATTTTAATGGATGAACAACAACATATTGTCACAACATTAACCAAACCACTCACCGTGTCCCGCCCACATCCATTATGGTCAGAGCAAGATCCGGAGCAGTGGTGGCAAGCAACCGATACGGCAATGCGTGAGCTTAGTGAGCAACATAATTTACAATCGGTAAAAGCCATAGGTTTAAGTGGTCAAATGCATGGTGCGGTATTACTCAATCAGCAATCACAAGTATTAAGACCTGCAATACTTTGGAATGACGGACGCTGTGATATTCAGTGCCACCAACTAGAACAACAGGTGCCCACTTCCCGCCAAATTACCGGTAATTTAATGATGGCAGGTTTTACCGCCCCTAAAATTAAATGGGTACAACAGCATGAACCGGACATCTTTGCTCAGATCGATAAAGTATTGCTCCCTAAAGATTATTTGCGTTTTAAAATAACCAATCAATTTGCTTCAGATATGTCCGATTCAGCCGGGACAATGTGGCTTGATGTAAGAAAGCGTGATTGGAATGATGAACTACTAAAAGCCTGTGGCTTAACACGACACCATATGCCAACGCTATTTGAAGGCAATCAGATCACCGGTTATGTGACCGATGAAATCGCTAAACGTTGGGGCATTAATCAGATTGCGGTGATTGCTGGCGGTGGTGATAACGCAGCCGGTGCGGTTGGGGTAGGTTTACATCAATCGGGGCAAGCGATGCTCTCATTGGGTACTTCAGGCGTCTATTTTGCCGTGACCGATCAGTTTATTAGCAACCCCGAGCAAGCCATTCACAGTTTTTGCCATGCCTTACCCAACCGCTGGCACCTAATGTCGGTAATGTTGAGCTGTGCTTCTTGCCTCGATTGGGCGTGTCAGTTACTGGACATTGAAGATGTCCCAACCTTACTGACTCTAATTGAAGCGCAACCGATCGATGACAAACCTTCGGTCTATTTTTTACCGTATTTATCCGGTGAAAGAACACCTCACAATAATCCCGAAGCTAAAGGTGTATTTTTTGGCTTAACTTATCAACACAACAAAGTCGATCTGGCAAAAGCGGTATTACTGGGGGTTAGCTATGCCCTTGCCGACGGCATCGATGCAGTTCATCAAACTGGCGTCACACCCGATAAAATTTTGGTCATTGGTGGCGGAGCGCGCAGCCGTTATTGGCGACAATTGCTGAGCGATGTTTCTGGTTATCGCATTGAATATTGTGAAGGTAGCGAAGTGGGTCCGGCGTTAGGGGCAGCAAAACTGGCGCAAATCGCTTGTCATCCCAATACGGCGATAAGCGAACTGCTTGCACCATTGCCAATTGTTCAAACGCATCAGCCCGATAGCAATCTCTACCAATATTATCAGCAACAACGCACTACTTTTAGAGATATTTATCAGCAACTTAAACCATTGATGTCATAATTATGACTTGCAGAATACCCTGTTAGGGTGTTCTGCACCTGTTACCCTGCCTTTTTTGCTTTCTTTGCCTTCTTAACGATATTAAACAATTTATCACTATTTATCTTTATTTATCTTTGGCTTTCTAAAAATAACACGCATTAGCCAATAGATGACTTGTTAGGCTAACCCCTTTTTTTCTAATTATGTTAATTGAATAGGAAAATTTTATTACTCAGAGTGTGACACATATCTCATTAATAAGATTTCATAAATTTGAAATCAAATTTGATAATAACAATACAGGCATAGATAAATTATATTGGACTAAACAACCTTAAAACTTATTTTTTTGATAAGTATTTTTATCCATAATCTAACATTAAGAGAAAATAAAAATGCCTAAAATAAAAAATCCGGTGATACCGGGCATGTCTCCTGATCCGTCAATCATTCGTGTTAACGATACTTACTATATCGCCTCATCCACTTTTCATTGGAATCCAATCATTCAAATTTTTCAATCAAAAGACCTCGCTAATTGGCAACTCATTGATTATGTATTTAAACATGGTGAGGTCAATTTATCCGGAACAAATACCCCCGCCGGTGTCTGGGCGCCGCATTTATCTTATGATTCGATAAATAAAAAATTTTGGCTAATATACTCGCATATGAAAAACATGGCAGGGCGAGAGTTTAATGCTGATACTTATGCCATTTGCGCTGAGGATATTAAAGGGCCTTGGTCAGCGCCAATTTATCTTACCTCTATCGGATTCGATCCGGCGCTGTTTCATGATGATGACGGTAAACATTATTTAACTATTTTAGAGTGGGAAACCCGACAAGGTTATCAAGCACCAGGGCATATTGTTATTGCTCAAGTCGATCTTGCTGAAGGAAAGCTCGTCAGCCCGTGGCATCGATTAACGCAAGGTTTTACAACTCGAGGTTGCGCTGAAGCGCCGCAGATTTATAAAAGGCTTGATAACTATTATTTGATAATAGCCGCCGGTGGTACGGGCTATGCGCACGGTATTGAAATCGGTCGAGCTAAAGATATTTATGGTCCTTATCAGCCCCACCCGTCCGGTGAGCCGATTGTCACCTCCTCACCTAATCATCTATTTTCATTAGGCGATCCCGATGCCGGCCATTTTGAAATGTTCAATCCTAATTCACTGATGCAAAAAGCTGGACACGGCTCACTTGTTGAGAGCCAAAACGGCGATTGGTATATTGCTCATCTGATGTCCAGACCAATAAAAGACACACTACTCAATCCGCTTGGTCGAGAAACCTCAATCCAAAAAATGCAGTGGACTGATGACGGTTGGATTGTCATGGCAGACGGCTCTAATTTAGCCAAAATGGAATTTGATTCTGCCCTACCACTTGAGGACGAAATAAGTCATGACGTGATTGACGAGTTCGATCATGGCTATCAATTGGCGTTTATGACGCCTTATCAACATCAATCCAGCCAATGGGTGAATACCCATGAACGCCATAGTCATTTGCGAATTTATGGACAAAACTCGCTATTTTCTCAAGTGACGCCGTCGATTATGGCAACTCGGGCCACTTCGTTTGATTATTACGTTCAAACTAAAGTTGAATTCCACCCGGAACACTACTCACAAACCGCCGGTGTTGGTCTTTATTATGACTCAAATAATTGGCTCTATTTACATTTAACTTATAGTGAACATCTCAAGACCCCGGTTTTAACCCTACTACAAGCAAAACTGGGGACCAGAATCGAATATGTCAATCACCGTATTGCTATCCCAAACGGAGTTGTGGAGCTGAAATTATCCTACCAACATGGCAAGGTTGCGCTACTTTACCGACTCGATGACGTATGGATACCAATTATGCAAGCGCTTGATGTCCTTTATTTATCGGATGAAGGCGTCAATGGCGAACCGGGGGAAATAGGTGGATTTACCGGCTTATTTAATTTTATTGCAGCTGTCGATAGCTACCAACATCAATCTTATGCCGATTTTGATTATTACTACGTGATCAACAATGGTTAATATTTTAGGTAAAGTATTATGAAAACAACAATTCCATTAACTCGACTTATTCCCGGACTAATTATCGGCCCGGCATCGTGGTTAGGTCCCTATATTGCCGCATCAAGTCTCTTTTTACCGGCGCTAATTCAACAAATTGATGAAAACAGTAAGTTCCAATTATTAGCGCTATTTTCTTCTAGTGGTATGATAGCTGCGGCGATGTCAAATATGCTTGCAGGCTATTTATCGGATCGAACACGCTCCAAATTCGGTAATCGCTCACCTTGGATTGTAGCCGGCGCTGTCGCCTTTATGTTATCCATGATATTAGCTTCAATGGCCAACAGTATTCCTTTTTTGTTGTGTAGTTGGTTACTCGGCCAAGTTGCTTTAAACTTTATTGTTGCTCCTATGGTAGCCTGGATAGACTTTGCCGCTGAAGAGAGAAAAGGCACGGCCTCGAGCGCTTATGGCGGACTAGGTATGGCGTTAGGTAACAACGGTTTTACAATACTTGCTGCGATGTTTCTAGGCAACTTTCGATTTGGCTTTATCGTTTTTGGTATTATTACATTCATTGGCGTATTACTGTCGGTATTGATTGTAAAAGAGCCTTCAAACCTTAACCAAACGAGGGAAAACAAATTATCCAAAAGCGATAAAAAATTCCAAGATACATTGGATATCTTTCCCAAATGGGAAATCGGGCGAGACTATTATTTGGCATTAATTGGGAAACTTTTTCAAGGCATCAGTAACTTTACTATCATCGGTTGCATACTGTTTATTTTGACCGATTTTATACAATGCAATCCATCTGAAACAGAAAATGCCATCCAGCTCCTTAATTTAATTATGTTAATTTTTGGCATTTTAATGGGATTTATTGCCGGTCCAATCTGCGATAAATTAAAAGTGCTCAAACTACCGGTTGGGTTATCTACCCTCTTATTAGGCATTGGTGCATTAAGCTTATTGCTAAGCCCAAATCAAATAGGCGTGTTAATTTATGCATTTTCCGCAGGAATCGGCATGGGAATATGGAATTCACTCGACAATTTATTGAATTTACAAGTCATCCCCGATAAGAATCAAGTAGCCTTTTTTTTAGGGTTCTATAATCTCGGTAACACAATAACTCAAGCAATTGCACCAATTATTACCGCATATGTGATCCTTTTTTGGGGCTTTTCAGCTATTTTTATTGTCTCTTTTGTGTTTGCCATGATTGGCGGCACGGCCATACTTTTAATTCGTTCAGTTGACAAATAAACGCATCAAAAAGGAAAAGGAAAAATATTATTTAAGCTTTTTCCTTTTTGTTTATGTTACCTATTATTCATGACGTTAAAGTGGCGCCGACTTAAGTGTGGTAAATTGCCGTCTAAAATCTTTAGGGGTCATACCATAACGTTTCTTAAACAGAAAATAGAAATACTGAACTGACGGATAACCACATTGCTGAGAAATGGTTTGAATGGATAAGGATGACTCAAGCAGAAGGTATTTAGCCTGATTAAATTTTTCTTCATGAATAACGGCATGAATGGTTTTACCTAATGACGATTTAAATCGGATTTCCAAATTGGAGCGTGATATCTGCATCTGAGAGATCACTTGCTCAACTTTAATTCCCTTACAGGCATGATCTCGAATATAGTGAATGGCTTGAATAACATAGGGATCTTGAATCGAGCGATAATCTGTCGAACGTCTGGCAATCACTTTTTTAGGTGCTATAAGTAAAGGACAAACCGGCACGTTACCTTTCATAAAGCGTTTTTGGAGCAAGTTTGCCGCATTAAATCCCATCTCTTCCGTACCTTGCTTAACGGTCGATAACGATACCATTGATAAATCATTGATGACTTCCTCATTATCAATACCAATTAGACATAACTCTTCCGGTATTTTTATGCCTGCTCTATCACACGCCTGTAAAATATGGTGTGCTCTGGCATCATTGACGGCAATAATACCGGTATTGATCGGCAAAGAGAGCAACCATTTAGAGAGCTTATCTAAGCCTTCTTGCCAATTATCAAGCGAAGTAGACATGCCTTGATAAATAAATCCTTCATAGCCCTTTTGGGCTAAAATTTGCTTAAAAATGTTTTCTCGCACCCCAGCCCAACGACAATATCGGTTAGAAGGTAAACCGTAAAAAGCAAATTGACTAATCCCCTTAGCGCACAAGTGATTAAATGCACTTTCAATAATGGCAAAATTATCAGCAGCAACATAAGGCACATTAGGATAGCTCGATGTACCATGATAAGAGCTACCCACCCCAATTATTGGAATTTGAACATGTTTAAGCAAATCGGCAATATCCGGATCATCAAAATTAGCAATAATCCCATCGCAGTCAAAACGAAAAGAGGTGGTCGTGTCATAACGCAGCGTTTCAGAGATATAAATATTCCAATGAATATGATGTGACTTTAAAAAATCACCAATACCTTTTAAGATTTGACGATCGTAAATATTATTAGCATTAAATAACAATACAACTTTATAAGGTTCATTTTTTACATTCATCACAATTACGCACAACATTTATCCACTAACCAGTATCATATTACCGTTTTTTTTGATAAAAATTTAGCTTAAATTTCTAACGTTTGTCTCCTCCTATCTTAATGACCATTACCCTATGCCTAAGCTACATTGTTACTCAATATTTGCTTAGGCAATCTACGGCATTGGATAATCATTGGGATAAAAGTGATACATAAAACCTCAGCAATAACTTATCAATAAAAGATAAACTTTGTTTAATAAGATGATGCTTGATAACCAAAAATAGTTTAATTAAATAACATAATGAACTTGTGGTAATACTTGACATTATGCCTGTTGAGGTCTAGAATCTTGCGACCCAAAACTTATATCCATAGGCTTTGGGCTACAGTTATTAATTACGTATCTAAAAAGCAATTTTTAAATTTATTTTAATTAATCAGGAGCTTATTAATGGCAACAATTAATCAGCTGGTACGCAAACCAAGAGCGCTAAAGGAAGCGAAAAGTAACGTTCCTGCCCTTGAAGCATGCCCGCAAAAACGCGGTGTTTGTACACGTGTTTACACTACTACACCGAAAAAACCAAACTCAGCATTACGTAAAGTATGCCGTGTACGTTTAACCAACGGTTTTGAAGTAACTTCTTATATCGGTGGTGAAGGTCATAACTTACAAGAACATAGCGTGATTTTAATCCGCGGTGGTCGTGTTAAAGATTTACCTGGTGTTCGTTATCACACTGTTCGTGGTGCATTAGACTGCGCAGGTGTTAAAGATCGCAAACAAAGCCGTTCTAAATACGGTGTGAAACGACCTAAAGCTTAATGGAACTCCGTTAAGTAAGGCCAAACTATAATAATTCCATTTAACTCATTTGAGTTTTGGGTAAACCTGAAAATTTATAACATATAAACGGAGTATTCCAATGCCACGTCGTCATGTTGTCGGTCAAAGAAAAATTTTACCTGATCCGAAATTCGGTTCAGATTTACTGGCGAAATTTGTAAATATTTTAATGATAGATGGTAAAAAATCTATCGCAGAATCAATCGTATATTCAGCTCTTGATAAATTAGCTGAGCGTAGTGGAAAAGACCACTTAGCAGCTTTCGAAGTTGCACTAGATAACGTAAGACCAACTGTAGAAGTTAAGTCTCGTCGCGTTGGTGGTTCTACATACCAAGTTCCTGTTGAAGTGCGTCCAGTTCGTCGTAATGCACTTGCAATGCGTTGGATTGTAGATGCAGCACGTAAACGTGGCGATAAATCAATGGCTTTACGCCTAGCGAATGAACTTATGGATGCTTTTGAAAACAAAGGTACCGCTGTGAAAAAACGCGAAGATGTTCATCGTATGGCTGAAGCTAATAGAGCGTTTGCACACTATCGTTGGTAATCTTTCCACTGCTATTAAGTGGCTTGAAATTAGACTGACAGCACATATCTACTGTCAGTCAACCTAAATGATATTTTATTAAGCAAACGATTCTAAATAGAGGATTAATATGGCTCGTACAACCCCTATAGCACGCTACCGTAATATCGGTATCAGTGCACATATTGACGCAGGTAAAACAACAACTACCGAACGTATTTTGTTTTATACTGGTGTAAGTCACAAAATTGGTGAGGTTCATGATGGCGCAGCTACCATGGACTGGATGGAACAAGAACAAGAACGTGGTATTACTATCACTTCAGCAGCGACAACTGCATTCTGGTCAGGTATGGGACAACAATTTGAACCACACCGTATCAATATCATCGACACCCCGGGACACGTTGACTTTACAATCGAAGTTGAACGTTCTATGCGTGTTTTAGATGGTGCAGTAATGGTTTACTGTGCAGTTGGTGGTGTTCAACCTCAATCAGAAACAGTATGGCGTCAAGCAAACAAATATAAAGTTCCACGTATCGCATTTGTAAACAAAATGGACCGTATGGGTGCTAACTTCTTACGTGTAGTTGATCAAATCAAAACCCGTTTAGCAGCTGTGCCAGTTCCTTTAGTTCTACCAATCGGTGCTGAAGAAGCATTTACCGGTGTTGTTGATTTACTTAAACGTAAAGCAATTAACTGGAATGATGCTGATCAAGGCGTAACATTTACTTATGAAGATGTACCAGCAGACATGGTTGAGCAAGTCGAAGAATGGCGTGCAAACTTAATGGAAGCTGCTGCAGAAGCTAACGAAGAGTTAATGGAAAAATACCTTGGTGGTGAAGAGTTAACTGAAGAAGAAGTTAAATTAGCATTACGTGAACGTGTACTTGCTAATGAAATCATCTTAGTAACTTGTGGTAGTGCCTTTAAAAACAAAGGTGTTCAATTTATGCTTGATGCGGTAATTGAATATTTACCAGCACCAACTGATGTACCAGCAATTAAAGGTGAACTAGCAGACGGTGAACCAGCTGAGCGTCACTCTAGTGATGATGAACCATTCTCATCATTAGCGTTTAAAATCGCCACTGACCCATTTGTTGGTAACTTAACCTTCTTCCGTGTTTACTCGGGTGTGGTTAATTCTGGTGATACTGTTCTTAACTCTGTTAAAGACAAAAAAGAGCGTTTTGGTCGTATCGTTCAGATGCATGCTAATAAACGTGAAGAAATTAAAGAAGTTCGTGCCGGCGACATCGCTGCTGCAATCGGTCTTAAAGATGTAACGACTGGTGATACACTTTGTGCTGAAAGCGCACCAATCATTCTTGAAAGAATGGAGTTCCCTGAACCAGTTATCTCTGTTGCAGTTGAACCTAAAACTAAAGCTGACCAAGAAAAAATGGGTCTTGCTTTAGGTCGTTTAGCACAAGAAGATCCTTCATTCCGTGTTCACACTGATGAAGAATCTGGACAAACTATTATTTCTGGTATGGGTGAGCTTCACTTAGAAATCATCGTTGACCGTATGAAACGTGAATTTAAAGTAGAAGCAAATGTTGGTAAACCACAAGTAGCATACCGTGAAACAATTCGCAACGAAGTTGAACAAGAAGGTAAATTTGTTCGTCAGTCTGGTGGTCGTGGTCAATATGGTCATGTATGGTTAAAAATCAAACCATTGGAAGCTGGTGGCGAAGGTTACAAATTCAACAATGAAATTGTTGGTGGTGTAGTTCCTAAAGAATACATCCCGGCAGTTGATAAAGGCTGTCAAGAACAAATGAAAAACGGTGTTCTTGCTGGTTACCCAATTGTTGATGTTGAAGTCACTATCTTTGATGGTTCTTACCATGATGTTGACTCATCAGAAATGGCATTTAAAATTGCCGGTTCAATGGCATTTAAAGAAGGCTTTATGAAAGCTAAACCTGTGCTTTTAGAACCGATTATGAAAGTAGAAGTTGAAACCCCTGAAGATTATATGGGTGATGTTATCGGTGACTTAAACCGTCGTCGCGGTATGATCGAAGGTATGGAAGATACTGCAACTGGTAAAACAGTTAAAGCACAAGTTCCACTTTCTGAAATGTTTGGTTATGCAACAGACCTACGTTCTCAAACACAAGGTCGTGCTTCTTACTCAATGGAGTTCTTGAAGTACAATGAAGCACCAACAAATATTGCAACAGCAATTATTGAAGCTCGTAAAGCGAAATAATTTTTACATAAATAAAGTAACACTTCCCTTTTAAGATAAAGGGAAGTGATTTAATAAAGGAACATTAAGATGTCTAAAGAAAAATTTGAACGTACAAAACCCCACGTTAACGTTGGTACAATCGGCCACGTTGACCACGGTAAAACAACTTTAA
>NZ_JAFNOK010000014.1:0-47760 GCF_026536305.1 Gilliamella sp. B3892 | reverse complement strand
TGGAACAACCGCAGGAGTTGCAATGGCCAATAATAGAAATGCAATTCTATGTGAATTGAATCATGAATATGTTGCTCTCGTAGACAAACGTATTAACTCAATAGTGAACAAATAACAAGGAAATGATTATGACTAAACAATTAAAACCCTGCACGTTTTGCGGTAGTAAAGATTTATCTGTTAAATATATCGACTACAACTGCTATGCAGTGGAATGTAACAATTGCGGAGCAATGGGTCGATTTAGAGAGACTAAAAATGATGCACAATCAGCTTGGAACTCAAGAATTGATGAATCGACTAACTACACCAAAGAATAGCGAGAAATAATTAATGAAAAAATGTAAATCATCAACAACTCTTGAATCCATAGATAAATGGATGAAGGAAATAAATGGCGGGATTTTGAAACCAAAGGCTAATACATTTGAAAAATATAGCGGATTACCGGATGAGGAAATAAATCATCTGATTGCTGAAAAAGTTCATGACAGAAAAATAGATAGAGGAATTAATAAAGATGTATTGTTTGCTCTAACTATTATGACGCGTTTAATTTAATGGTGAATAATGAGATTAGTCTAGAAAAATGCTTAAACGGATGGATGGCTACCTTTGACGCAATTCATACGCACAACAAAAACCCCTGCCGTGCTATTGCAGAATGTTATTTGTTGATGAGAGATTAATGCAAAAATGATATTAAATTAGGAGAAAAATTATGCGAAACAAACTAGTTAAAGCTTCGATCTGGGCTAAATCTCAATTTGCCGAAAATTCAATCCCAGATCGTAAAACAATAAAAAAATGGATTGAAAAAGGAAAAATAAAAGGCTTAGTTGATGACGATGGCGCATTATGGGTTTATGAAAACGAAATCTTTGGAGTTGATCGTAACATTAGTAATGAGGTTTCAAAATTAATGGAGGCATCAGCATGACACCACGCTCAAGAAAATCTTCGTATAAAGAATTGCCTGATTATTTGGTGTATGACAAATCCAAAAAACAATACCGCTTTACATTAACAAATGGTGTTCGAAAATTAATGGGAGCGAATAAATCTCGCGCTATAGCCATCGCTATTGAATACAACAATCGAATGAGATATAAAAATATTCTATCTACAGAAACTCTGGTGATAGAATCAGGCGGCGATAAAGGAGAATATCAGCCATTTTCTAATCATATTGATCATCTAATGGAACGTATTTTTAAAGAGGAAAAATTATCAGAACGAGTTAAACAAGGGCTGACTAATGATTCTATCAGGGCAAAAGAGTTTTTTAGCACTATTGCATCAACTGACATTGATCTTGAACACGTTAATTTATATCTGAAGCAATATCATGCTAACGGTTCGGCCGAAGTTCAAAACAGAAAAGTGATGTTTTTGAAAAAACTATTTTCATATGCTGTAGATGAATCAATAATGATGGATAATCCTGCTACACGTAAAAAACTTAAAAAACTAGATGGCAAGAAACGTAAACGTTTATCAATAGAAGATTTCATTAAAATAAAAAATCATGCTCCGCTTTGGTTAAAAACAGCAATGGAGCTTTCGTTACAAACGGCTCAAGCAAGACTTGAAGTGTCAAGAATTAAATACTCTATTAAATCACCTAGTTACGGTGAAAGTGGTTGTATTTGGCTTGATGCCCCACTTAATGGCATTTATGGCACTCTTTATATCAATCGTCAAAAAACAAAAGATAAGGAGGCTGCACATATAGCCATACCCATTGGCGAGCAACTTAAGCGAATAATAGATAATAGTCGCGATCTAGTGTTAAGCCCTTATGTTGTTCACCGAATGCCAGAGAAAGCTACAAAGATAAATAAAAACGTCGATCATTTTACACAGGTTGACGCAGGTTATTTAAGCAAGGCTTTTTCTGCAATTAGAGATGAAATAGGCGTTATGGGTAACCTACCAATCGAATATCGTCCCACGTTTCATGAAATCCGTGCATTATCTGCGCATTTATTTGAACAACAGGGAATTAATCCGCAGGCGAGAATGGCACACAGCGATGAAAAATCAACAAAAATTTATACTAAAAATCACATTGAATGGGTTGAAGTTCCGCATGCTCAAATCGTAATTTAAGTGGGAGGAAAACTCTACCTAACTTATTGATTATTATAATCCTTATTTTCCCTAAAATACCTGTTTTTATATACAGTGAAAATTAATTTAATATATTGATTTTTATCATTACTTTCACTGTTAGGCTTTAATCTTGACATGGTGGGGATCATTGGTTCGAGTCCACCCGGGCGTACCATTCTAAAGCCTTATCCGAAAAGGCTTAGCAAGAATTCATCATCACCTCGATTTTTTTCTAGGGTAAAACTCATACTATTTTATAGTAAACTTTTGCGTCCTTCATTTCCATAAATTGAGTACTTACTCGATTATGCTTTAAATAGTTTGTTGTAAAACTTTTAAGAAACATTAGTTTTATTTAACTAAAGCGCTCAGTTATAACAATAAATTAGCTCATAAGATTACCCACATAAATTTACCACATAATGCCCTTGCAGTATGTTGTCTTTTTAGTGGGTACAATTAGCTCAAAGTTATTTTTAAGCATACATTGTTCAAAATTATACTCATTAAAACTTTTATAAAATAGAGAATCGGGACCTACAACTTTATAATCATAGTAAATACCATCTTTTGGTATATAACGAGCGCACGCCAGTTTTAGTTTATAAGCTTCAGAAGCTTTTTTACTGTCGTTGTTTATGAAAAATCTGGTGAAAATCTGATCTATAGTTCCTTTCATCTCTTCAGAGTCTTTACCAAAATGATAACCCTCAAGATAATTGTGCTGAATCGAGATTGCATATGCTAAATTCTCTTGAGATATATGCCCAGTTGAACATATATCGAGGAAGATCTTTTCAAGATTAACCTTTATATTTTCTGCTTCTTGATTACATTTTTCTAAATCATGCTTTGAAGCTTTAGATTTATTCCATAAAGTCGATCGCCAATATTTCCTTTTATAATTAGAATCTTCACTAACCCATGTACCAAACACGCATAACTCACCGTCACTCGAACAAGACGCTACATTGAAAGCAATCATAGTGACAACAAAAATTTTGACTAATCTAACCATCAATTATTTCCTATATAATGGTGGAAAACCATTTTATATAAAATAACACATTTATTATCATTTGAAACGACATTTTAAAATTTATGTTAAGGTATAGCTTTAATTAACATGCAGGAACAAACACAAATTTTAACATTTTCAATTTAACTTGATGCTGTTAAATTTTATTTTTAATTCTGAAAAAATCTCTTAATTAACGTTCTTTCCATAAAACTGATGAGCTAGTTAATATGCCGAATTGTACTAATGCAAAATCCTTAACTAATTATAAATATCAACACAGGTTAAGCGTTGGTAATTATCGAGTTTTTTTTGATGGCTATATTCATATTGTTTGTATTGAATAGATGAAAAAACGTGATTATCAAACTTACTAATATACAGTTTATAAATAACGAACAATGACAACCACAATTTAGTCATGCTTTTTTGTCTTTTTTTAGTCCATTTTTATCTACCTGTTTTTTACTCATTAGAGTAGTTCAAAAATAGACAAATACACAAATTTATTTACAGGGTCTTATTTTGTTCTAGTGCAGATTCTTTTTATTTGGCTTTTTGATTTTTTCGCCTCTCCTTTTTCATTTGAGCAAGTTAAAAACATCTCAATGTCAAAAGTAAATTTGTTGATGGAATTTTTTATCAAACTTCGATTTATTTTATATTCACAATCATTTTGAATTACTTCATTCATAAATTCTTCTTTTTTGACACTGACATCACCTCTATGCAGACCCCATTGCATTTTAATTATTTTTTCTTTATTTACTCTAAAAATGATTTTCATTGCATCATTTGGTTGTCTTGCCAGTTTTTTGACTGTGGTATAAGACCTACCCTTTCACAACTAACCATAAGCTCAGCACTTTTAACCTCTTTATATTTCGTTATATCAATAGTGAATATAAAAACTTTTTTATCTGTAATAGGAGTAATAGTGATGTTAACGCTCCAATCTTGGTCATTAGTTTCATTGCATAAAGACTCGATGAGATAAAAATAATAAAATGGTGATACATATCCTTTTCATACATTTTTCTATAAATAATTTGGCTTAGTAATACGAAATTTATGAAATTTGCACAATAAAAAACCACCCTAAGGTGGTTTTTTAGCCTATGTGATGATAATAGATGAATTAAATTTTATCTTGAATAGGTAGTCATAACATCACGTCCATTAGTATTTTTGAATGTGTATTGAATATCCACCCACTGATTACCTGATTTGCTTTTAACAAATTGTTTTATTGTTAAAGAGCATCTTGGCGCATCTTTATAGTTATTATTAAGGTTATCAAGAAAAACCAAATATTCACCACCTTCAACTGGTGTAAATACTATATTATCATAGCTACATGAACTGGATCTGTTTTCTTCTCCTGATGTATCAGAGAGGTTTGAATACCAATAATGCCAAATACTAGCATTAAATTTAAAAGTCTTATTTGCTGGAATATAAACATTATATGCAATTTCACTATTATTTGGAGTTGGTATGCCAAAGTTACGATCCTTGGTTTTTTCATCAAATTTTATTTTAGTTTCTGTATTATTGAGATAATTACCTTCTGTTTTACTCATTGAAAAAACACCAAAAATCATTGCAGTACTACTATTAAAATTTTTGGAATAAGTAAAGGTTACTTTGGCGACTTTATCACTAGGAAGAGGCTCAGAATAACTTTCATCTTTATACGTGGTGCAAGATGATATTAAAAAAGCAATACAAATTAACATTAATGGTAAAAATTTTTTCATCTCTATTCCTCAATAGTAAATTTTCTATATTTGCTCAATTATTGTACCATTGATGATTTGCAATAACTATAAAAAAATGAAACCACGCAGATAAACATGATGTAATCAATTGTCCATTATTCACCAAATCAGCGATAGATAATCAACAATTAAGCATTGATTTCCCCCAAAAAATACAATACTATTAAAGAGCGTTTAACTTATTGATTTTTATTATGAGAAAGACTTTATTTACCTTAATTGCTTTACCTTTTTTAGCCCTCGCTAATGATCAACTTGAGAAAGAAATCGACAGCTGTAAATCGCTGACTGATTCAACTCAAAGACTTGCATGCTACGATAAGATATTCGAGAAAAAAACTGAAAGCTCGATAGATAAAAATGCCATGGGCAAATGGTTTGTCCAACAAGGCGTATCACCCGTTGATGATAGTAAATCTGTGACCATAAGACTGAATGCTGATCGTCCAATAAACGCGCGATATAATTTAATAACACCTCATTTATATATCAGATGTAAAGAGAATGTAACTGAATTATATATCGATTTTGATACATTTTTACGTTCTAATGGTTTAACGCCCATAACACGTATTGACTCTGAAAAAGCGGTATCGAATAGAAGATGGGATATTTCAAATGATCATAAAGCAATATTCTATTCAAGCACCCGATCAAAAAAGACAACGGATTTTATTAAGGAATTAATCGGAAAAAATAAATTATTTATTCAAGTCACACCATACGGTGAGTCAGCAGTAAATACAACATTTACATTAACCGGGCTTGATGAAGCAATAAAACCGCTAAGGGAAACATGTGGTTGGTAATGGTATGGAAAACTAAATTCTTTAAAATATATTAGATTACCTTAAACACAAATCTCAACATTAAATGTTAAGCAAAGATGAAATTGATCCGTTTCGCTTCAAATACAAAGATCAATTTCATCATTATGATCATAAATCTTAACTTATAAAAGATCCTTCCTAACCAACAATTGAAAGTAATATTTATTATTCTATTAAAAACAAATTCAGATCAAACGGCGATCATAACCTTTTAGACACTGATGACGTTGTTAATTCATAGTGCATATAAAACAATTATTTGAAATTTAGCTTTCCACTTTTGGTATGTTATACAATTTATCATTATGCTTTGTTAATTTAATTGCTTCTATGAATAAGTCCAATCACGGTATTTTTGATAGGTTATCTCAAAATACCGTCAAATATACCGTAAACAGTTTAGAAAAGTTATCAATCTGAAATAATTGAAGGCGTTTTTTTAGATATGTTATCAATGAAAAAAATAAGTTCTGATAAGGTTGTAAAGGCGGATTATCAATTTTACCGGATTGAACGAATACGACCCCAGCAGGAATCGAACCTGCAACTAGCCCTTAGGAGGGGCTTGTTATATCCATTTAACTATGAGGTCACCGGGTCGGTTATTCTAATCAATTTAAACAAATAATACCAATTAAATAACAAAAATTTTCCATTTTATACAAACATGATACAATTAGCTTATCAATAATATTAACAATAATAGAAGAATATATTATGAAAAAAAGAATAATTGGAATGATGATTACTGCATTAGCGCTAACCAGTTGCGCTACATATCAGCCTGAAACCAATACATATAGCGACCCGTTGTCTGGGGTTAATAAAGCGATGTTCAACGTCAATTATTATGCGCTTGATCCCTATATTTTGCGTCCAGCAGCAGTAGTATGGAAAGATTATGTCCCGTCTCCTGTACGTAAAGGCGTCGTTAACTTTTCATCTAACTTATCTGAACCGGCATCTATGGTAAATAACTTGCTTCAAGGCGAAGTTCATCAAGCCAGTACCCATTTAGCCCGATTCTTTATCAATACTGTTTTTGGTGTTGCAGGGGTATTTGATGTTGCCAGCATGGCTGATCCGCAATTAAAGAAAGGAAACAGACGCAGTTTTGGTGATGTGTTAGGTCATTATGATGTTCCTTACGGACCTTACGTCGTTTTACCATTTTATGGATCAGCGACACTTAGACAAGAAGGTGGTGATCTTGTCGATACCCTTTACCCACCACTGGTTTGGTTAGATTGGCAATGGGCACTAGCCCGTGGCGTAGTTGACGGTATTGAAGCTCGCGCCGTTGCGATTGAATATGAAGATATGCTTAAAAATAGTGATGATCCTTATAACTTCATGCGAAATGCGTATTTCCAACGTAATGATTTTAATGCTTCCGGTGGTAAAGTCGATCAACAAAAACAACAGCAACGAGAAGAAAGCATTAACAGCTTTATTAATGATATCGATTCACAATAATAATGATGAATCAACATTAACAACCGCCGACAAGCTCGGCGGTTTCTGTTTATATCACTTTTAATGATCATTAAACCGCTTTCAATAGTACTGACTATTAATTGGGCACAATATTGGTAAAAGCTCAATTTTATACTTAGTCCGCTCAAAATTTATATTTCAATAGACTCTTATAAACCCTGCATTTCCGGCAGATAATGCCAAAAGCGTCTAGGCATTTGTTGCCGTTGTAATTTTGGATTAACCCTTTCTTTTATCGTTAAGGCTTGGCAATAACGATGCCACATAGTCTGAAAAAAAACTTCATCTTTCAACAGTACTGACTATTAGTTGGGGCACAATTTACGATAAAAGCTCAATTTTATAATAAGTTCGCTCAAAATTTATATTTCAATAGACTCTTATAACCCCTGCATTTCCGGCAGATAATGCCAAAAGCGTCTAGGCATTTGTTGCCGTTGTAATTTTGGATTAACCCTTTCTTTTATCGTCAAAGCTTGGCAATAACGATGCCACATAGTCTGAAACAAAACTTCATCTTCCGTTAAGTATTTTTGATTAATTTTGCTGTTAACCAACAAATCATCTTGATCAGTTAATGATATTTGTTCGATCTTTTCTAAATCATAAAAATATCCGTATTGTCGTTTTTCATCATAAATAGCCCATTTTTGATCAGCATAGCGATCTTTAAAAAACTTCAAAACCAAAGGCAAAGCATTATAAATAGGCGCCACAACAGAAAAATAGATTTTCTCTTTAGCATGATTCTGATCTGTCGGGCTTTCAATAGTATTAAAACGGACAAATTGAATTAAGTGATGTCTCTCTTTACTGACTTTTTTGGCAATTTCATGTACTGCAAGCACATCCGGATCGGCAAAATCGGTTTCGATTGATTGCTGAGACTTAAACACTTTGCAAATATAGCGAAAGATAATTAAATCACTTTCCGGAATTTCCGATAACCACACGTACATTAAATGATTAAGTGAGATTTTCGCTAATTTTTTATTTAGCGCGCTCATCACTCGTTCATATTTACTATTACGAAATTCGACATCATGGATATTAGAAACCAATAAAGGCGCCACCTCACCCTTCCCTAATAAGCATTCCGGCATTTGTTTGAGTTTAAAAGCATCAAACACAGCGCAAAGTAATCCTTCAAAACTTTTATCATAACTAAAGGCAAGCATCAACTACCACCCCATAACCAATTGTTGCGGCACATTTAGATTTTTCGCTTCCAGCAGTGGTGGTTCTTGCAAGGAAAGGCGGATATATTCGGCTGAAGATTCAAGCAATTTAAATGTTTTCATTTCATGACAAACAATAAAAAATTGTGCTCGTTTCAATACCACGCCAATACGTTTAAGCGCCTCTAAATTCAGTTTACGATGACGCCGAGCTAATACTATCATTTTAGCGGACTTAACCCCAATGCCCGGCACCCGTAAAATTTTTTGATAGCTATCACGATTTACATCAACCGGAAAACATTGCGGATTACGTATTGCCCATGCAAGTTTAGGATCAACCGTTAAATCTAAATCAGGATATTGCTCATTAACAATTTCTTCCACATCAAAACCATAAAATCGTAGCAACCAATCGGCTTGATACAATCGATTTTCACGAACTCTTGGCACTTCTTGCACAACCGGCAATCTGCTGTCATAGCTGTTTACCGGAATAAAACCCGAATAGTAAACCCGCTTCATGCTTGGTCGCTTATATAATTTGGCGGTTAATTGCAAAATCTGATTATCGGTTTCATCGGTCGCACCAATAATCACTTGCGTACTTTGCCCTGCCGGAACAAATTTTGGAGTCGATTTAATTTTTTTGCGATCTTCGATATTCTCTAATAAGTTTTGCTGGATATGGCGCATCGGTTGATAGATGCTTTGATGATCTTTATCCGGCGCTAATAATTTTAAATTCTTTTCGGTGGCAATTTCTAAATTGACACTCATCCGATCGACCAATAGTCCCGCTTCGGTGATCAATTCATTACTTGCGCCGGGTATAGCTTTCATATGAATATAACCATTAAAATGATACTCATTGCGCAAAATTTTGACCACACGAATCATCTTTTCCATTGTGTGATCCGGGCTTCTGACAATTCCGGAACTAATAAATAGCCCTTCAATATAGTTACGGCGATAAAATTCAATCGTTAAATCAGCCAACTCTTTTGGCGTAAATCCGGCACGAGGGATATCATTACTTTGTCGATTGATACAGTAAGCACAATCGAACATACAGTAGTTAGTGAGCATGATTTTTAGCAAAGAAACACAACGACCGTCGGCAGTAAAACTGTGACAAATGCCACAGCTACTAGCATTACCAATGCCTTTATGCTTATTACTTCGAGAAGTGCCGCTCGAAGCGCAAGAAATATCATATTTTGCCGATTCGGCTAATATTTCAAGCTTAGCTATCATTTTCTCATTCATTTATTCACTCACTTATAAACTGTATATTTGTACAGTATAACGTAATGAGTATTCGCATCGCAAGTAAATATTGTGTATTAAAAGCGTTGTTTAAATCATAAAAATGAAGCGACGATAGAATTTTGTTTTATTAAATTTTTTAATATTAATTCGATTAATCAACTAGTTGATATGAAATTGATTATAAAAAAAGAGTTAAGGTATTGTTCAGCTTACAACTGTACGCTATAATCAGCGGAAGTTTTCATATAAAGCCAGATAATTTAGGAGTAAAGCATTAAATGAAACGTGTTGTTATTACAGGGTTAGGGATTCTATCAAGCATAGGGAACAATACTAAAGAAGTTCTCGAATCATTAAAAGTAGGTCGAAGCGGCATTACTTTTTCACAAGAAATGAAAGATAGTGGAATGCGTAGCCATGTATGCGGAAATGTAAAACTGGATACGACAGGACTAATTGATCGAAAAATTGTCCGATTTATGAATGATGCTTCTATCTATGGTTATCTGGCATTACAACAAGCAATTGAAGATGCTAAATTGACCCCGGAACAAGTTTCTAATCCTCGCACAGGATTGATTGCCGGTTACGGTGGATCGACAAAAACACAATATAATGTTGTGGCTGGTATGAAAGAAAAAGGATTGCGTGGCGTTGGACCTTATGCCGTGACTAAATCGATGTCATCTGCTATTTCGGCTTGTTTAGCAACACCATTTAAAATCAAAGGTGTGAGTTATTCAATGACCTCAGCTTGTGCAACTTCTGTTCACTGTATTGGTCATGCTGCCGAACTAATCCAACTGGGCAAACAAGACATTGTTTTTGCCGGTGGCGGTGAAGAACTGTGCTGGGAAATGTCATGTGAGTTTGATGCAATGGGTGCCTTATCGACTAAATATAACGATACGCCGGAAAAAGCTTCACGTGCTTACGATGCCAACCGTGATGGCTTTGTTATTGCCGGTGGTGCCGGTATGGTGGTCGTTGAAGAGCTTGAACATGCATTAGCCCGTGGCGCTCACATTTATGGTGAGCTGGTTGGTTATGGTGCTACTTCTGACGGTTATGATATGGTAGCGCCGTCTGGTGAAGGTGCAATGCGTTGTATGCAAATGGCGATTGCGGATTTAGATGCACCGGTTGATTATATCAATACTCATGGTACATCAACTCCAGTTGGTGATGTTAAAGAGCTTTGGGCTATCAAAGAAGTATTTGGTGATAATATCCCGGCAATTTCATCAACCAAATCGATGACTGGTCACTCTTTAAGTGCAACCGGTGCACAAGAGCTTATCTATTCATTACTCATGTTAGAGCACGGCTTTATCACGCCAAGTATCAATATCGACGAACTTGATGAAGCGGCTATCGGCATGAACATTATCACCGAACCGACTGAACGTGAATTAACCACAGTAATGTCTAATAGCTTCGGTTTTGGTGGAACTAACGCATCAATTGTCATGAAAAAATATCAAGGCTAATGCTTTAATCAATTAGCAAAATAAAAAAACCGTTCACTTCATAAGAACGGTTTTTTTGTTGGTATATTATCTTCAAATGCTAATCATTGATTAATTTCAATTAAGCTAAGTATTAAATCTTCAGTCTAATTGTTGCCTGCATATATTGCGCCGTTGGCTAAATTGTTAATCTTTGGCTACTTCTCTCTAAAAATCCTTCAATTACAACCTAAGTAAAATTGCCTTAAAGTGTTATTTTTTGGATAAAAAAGGTCAAAACCGCTGATCCTATAAGTGATAGCACCATAAATAAAAAGGCATGATGATATCCACCACTGGCATTATCAATTAAAAAGCCGATGATAAACGGTGAAACCACGCCGGCAACTTGTCCACCAAAGTTAACAACACTCGACGCTTTGCCCATAATGGCGGTTGGGATAAGATGCATCAACATTCCCCAAAAAATCGCAAAGGCGATAAACATAAATAAAGCTGAAATACATTGGAAGACAATAGCAGCATTAAGATTTTCAACCTGATACATTAAAAACAAAAAAGCGCCGGATAACAGTGCTGTAATGCCATAAAGATATTTAAGTTGTTGTTGAAACTTATCGGCAAAATACCCGCCAACTAAGGTGCCTAAAGCCCCAAATAAGAACGGAATGGCAGCCCAAATCCCTGTTTTAGACAGCGATAAGCCCCTTGCCTCAAGTAGATAACTGGGTAACCAGGTCGTAAATCCCCAAAAGGTGATATCAAATAAAAACCAAATCAGCGATAACTTCCAAAGGATTGGCATTTTTAATACCGCAAGCAATGAAAACGATCGAGTTTGCATCTCAATATTTTTCTTATCGTTTTTTTGATCTGCTTCTAACAGATGTAACTCATCGGCACTGATTAAGCGATTTTCTGCCGGATGATTACGAATATAGCGATAAATAAGCAAGCCTAAGATAAGACCCGGTACACTTAAAATGACAAAAACCTCTCGCCAGCCTAGCCACTCAATGATAGTCACGGCCACAACAACAGAAATTGCCGGACCTAAGGTATTAACAGAAGATTGAATGGCGGTTGCTCGTCCTCGTTCATGAGGGGGAAAATAAGTGGCAATGACTTTCCACGAGGACGCTGGAAAACAGCCCTCACCTGCACCAAATAGGAATCGTACCAACAACATCAAAGGCAACCAATAGATCAGCCCGGTAAAGAAGGTAAATATTGACCACCATATAATGGCAAATGCCATAACTTTACGTGGCCCAAATTTATCGGATAAATAGCCACCGGGAATTTGAAACAGCGCATAACCAATAAAAAAAGCACTGATTATCGAGCCCTGCACGGTTTTATCTAAACCAAGCTCAGTGCCGATAAAAGGCAACGAGACATTCATGACCATTCGATCAAGAAACGATAATAACCAACCCGACCACAATAATAATAAAATGGTATAACGCCCTTTCCATTTTTTTTGATTATACCCAGATGTAGGCATTTTATTAGCTGAGATATTCATTGAATCTCCTTATGCATTTTAAAGTAACATCCCAAATAACCTGCTGCAAAAAGGGTTACCTTTTGTTGCAATAAGGTAATATGGTTAATAACCTGATTTTTATGCTACCAACGTTAGCCCATGCAGCCGCACTTGAAGTAACTCATCTAGCAATAACTTCACTGGGTATAAAGCTAGCTCACTTGTTGTGAGCTTTTATTATTATGTTAATGACCAACTATTTTTGATAAACATCCCAAGCCGCTTGTAAGCCGGCACCTTGCGTAGTTTTAAATCCAACACGATTAAGCACTGCTTCAAATGCGGTTAATGTTTGCAGTACGCACGGTTTTCTTGCGTTATAGCCCATAGTACCAATACGCCAAACATTGCCTTTAAGAGGCCCAAAGGAAGCACCAATTTCAATGCCAAAATCGTTTAGCATCAAATTGCGCACTTGCAGATCATCAATATTATCGGGACGTTTTACCCCAACCACATTATTCATTTTATGTTTAAGATCACCAAATAACTCCAGTCCCATAGCTTGCAGGCCGGCAACCATTGCTGCGCCATTAATTCGGTGACGCTCGATAACATTATCTAACCCTTCCTGAAGCACGATACGAGCGCACTCTCTTGCCGCATAGAGCATTGAGGTTGCTTCGGTGTGATGATTGATACGCTCAGCGCCCCAATAGCGAATGATCATATCGATATCAAAGTAGTTAGAATAAATCATCTCATCACTTCCGCTACTATCACCTTCAGCACGAATACCAAGTTCAACACATTTACGAGACTGAATAATATCAACCATTTGTGGGCTAAGTGTTAAAGGCGCAACGCCCGGCGGGCCACTTAAACATTTTTGTAAACTGACTGAAACCCCGTCAAGTTGCCATTTATCAACTTCAAGCTCATTACCGACAATCGAGGCAGTTGCATCGACATAAGAAAGTACGCCATGGCGACGGCAAATTTCACCAATTTTATCTAATGGTTGGATTAAAGTTGTCGAAGTATCGCCTTGCACACAAAGTAATAATCGAGGCTTCACTTTTTTGATTGCATCTTCAATAACATTTGGATCGAAAACTTCTCCCCATGGCACTTCAATAGTATGAACTTCCGCCCTTGCCCGATGTGCAATTTCACACAGTAATAAACCAAAACGACCAAATACAGGCACAAGCACTTTGTCACCCGGGCGAATGGTTGAAACTAATACGGCCTCAATACCGGCTCGAGCAGTACCGTCAATAACGAACGTTTGTTCATTTTTGGTTTTAAAAATATCACGATAAAGTGCCATAGTTTGATTCATATAATCTGTCATCACGGGATCAAACTGTCCAATTAATGGCGCAGCCATAGCCCTTGTTACACGCGGATCTGCATTAATTGGGCCAGGCCCCATAAGTAATCGAGACGGCGGATTAATTTGATCATATTTGTCTAGGTCTAACATGTATTTTTCCCTTATTGATTTCGATTTAATCTTGTTAACATTCACATTACATTGTGATGCGGTGACTATCTTTTCTTATCGATATTTTTCAAAAAATTATTCGTAATGGGGTGATGAAACTTAAACAGATTCACAATTTCACTCATCACTTTACCCATATGCGTTTTTTTCCATGCTAATGAGAGCGGCGAAGGCTTGCGCTCATTAATCACTTGGCATTGAACCAACTCACCCGAATCTAAATAAGGTTGACAGATCGACTTAGGTAAAAAGCCAATACCTAAGCCTTTTAAATGGCAAGCTAATTTGGTGGTGATATTCGGTACAATGATTTCAGACTGACTTGGCAACAACCATGCAACACGTTTATTCATATGAATAGAGGTATCTTCAATATTAACAGCAGAATATTTACGGAGTATTTCGTTGGATAATGGACCTTCTAATTGAGTAATAGGATGATTTTTTGCCGCAATAAATACCCAACTAATTTCGCCTAATGGAAATATATTTACCATGTTATCCAATGATTCAGTGCCTGTTGCACCAATAGCAAGATGACATTCACCGTGAAGCAACGAATCCCAAACCCCCATATAAACCTGGCGGGTAAAATTAAAATTAGTAAACGGGAATTTTTCTTTCAAATGGGTTAACAAATCGGTCACAGCATCAACATCGTAAAGCAAATTATTGATGGTAACATTCACCTTACGTTCAACCCCGTCCCGAATCTGTTGTAACTCATCAGGCATGGTGGTCAACCATAATAACCACTGGCTACAATGCTCATATAAATGCTGACCGGCAAGCGTTAAACTGACTGTGCGAGTTGTCCTTTCAAAGAGCTGGGTATTAAGATCTGCTTCTAATGATTTAATGCGATAACTAATAGCGGCAGGGGTTTTATATAAAAGTTTAGCGGCTTTTGAAAAGCTATTGCACTCAACCACTTTAGTAAATGTTCGCATTGTTTCAGTATCTAACATGATTTAATCCCTAATAATAAAACGATCGATACCTAGCCAAATGCCAAGTAAAAGATCGGCACCGGATGTATGACCATAATTTAATAATTTATGGATCGATACATGGTGGTATTTACCTTGTGCTAATGCTCTAACCACTTGCATAACCAGTAAAGAAAATTGGCGTTTTAACGCATACTGTAAAAAAGTGGCACTAATGGTGGTGGTCAGTTTATCTAACGGCATAGACTGCATAGCGTCTTGCAATCGTTGTAACGGCGCATAAAAACGCTCATCACACGCCAGTACCGCTAAGATCCCAACGATAATATCGTCATAACTCGGGGTTAATCCTACGCCTAAACCGATATAAGGGGTGAGATCGGCGCGATTACCTGCCAGTAAATTCGATAATTGGAGACATAAATTTTCTAATTCTGCTTGATACGGCGTTAGAATCAGATTGCCTAACTGACCGTGTACCCCAGTAGAATTATTGATCTGTTGCAGTAATTGAGCAACACCCTTTTTATCAAAGGATAAAGCAGGATCGGGCTTTAATTCTAAATCGCAAATATGGCTCGCCTGAACGATGCTGATATGACCAATCTTTAATTCGCCGTTAATGGTTTGATTGATAGTTAAATGACTATCTGTTAGTGCGGCTTGAACAGTGTCAAAATCTGCGGTTTTCAGCACCCTACCCATTGGCGCAAATCCACTTCCATAGCGATGAAGAGTAATTAATTGTTGCTGCTGATTAATCAAATTAATGGTATGTCGATGTTGACTAAAAACAGTCAATTTGCCTTCACGCAAAGGCAGTTGTGAACTGCTTACTAATGGCTTTATAGGAGAGCAACAATTTGGCATCAATAACATGCAGCGCTGCCGATATTCATCGGCAGATAACTTAACGTTGAGTTGCGATTGGGTCATCGCTTTTAATAATTTTGCGTTTACTGCATGTGTTTGATTCATAAATTACACTTTTAATTTTTCTGCTAACGCCTCGAGTGCTTTTTCAAAACACGCTAATGGAGCACGTACGGTGCCTGCACCAATTTGACCCACGCCTGCTTGTTTATGGGCAATTCCTGTATTAATAAGAGGCGTGATGCCGGTTTCCACAATACGGCGAATATCCAATCCCATACAACAACCTTGAAAGTTCCATGAAGGGATTTGAAATAGCATATTGTGCGCTAAAAATATCTCACTCATCTCTTCTGATATTTCTAATGCAACATCTGCGCCACCTGCGCCAACAAATCGAGTTACCCCCGGCGCCGCAACCATAGCTGCCCCACCAATCCCGAAAGTTTCGGTAATGGCGCTATCACCGATATCAGGGTTGGCATCTTTTTGAGAATAACCGGTGAAAAATAACCCTTGCGGCGTGTTTACTGGTGCAGTAAACCACTGATCACCTAGCCCACTGACTTTGATACCAAAATCCTTACCATTACGGGTCATAGCAGTCACAATTGTGCCGGCTTGAATTTGTGCCGCACTGTCCATAACTGACTTACAAAATGCCATTGCTATGTTCAAAAAGAACTGATCGGTGACACTTAAAAATTCAAAAATTTTCGCCATTTCCGCTTTATCACGGTTAAGTAAAGCTAATTTAGGCGATAAAGTGCGCAGTAAAAGTGCGGAAGCGGCAATATTGCGTTGGTGGAACTCATCACCCATTGAAATAGCTTGTGCCATTAGTGCCGTCAGATCAATACCGTTATCAAAAAGCTTTAATGCCTCATTTAATGCGGGTGCTAATGACACTTTCATCCAATGATGACGATTGAGCACTTCTTCACCATAAGCGCCAAAACGCATCACTTTGCCAATACCTTCATTTAAATTACAGTAAGCTCGATTACCATGTGTGATATTTTCAACCACCACCATTGGCATATTTGCCGAAGTAATTCCCCCCATTGGGCCTACTGCATTTACTGAATGACAAGGAATAAATTCAACTTTGCCATTTTCGAGCAATTGCAAGGCTTGTTGTTCGTCTTGTGCCCAGCCTTCAAATAAACAAGCGCCTATGCACGCCCCTTGCATTGGTCCGGTCATATCGTGCCAAACAATCGGTGGGCCTGCATGTAATAATTTATATCCTTGTGCTAACGTTGGCACGGCTTCTTTTGCCGCAATAACCCCTATCCAGTGTGGTCTGGCGGCTTTAATTCGCTCAATAATTGCTTGGTTTGCTTCATTGATTGATGTATTCATATTATCAAAACCTCTTAATTTAATTTTTTCAAAATAGCCGCTAACTTCTTGTTTCCACCCGCTATTGGCGCCCATTGATACTGCACCACTGGAATATTTGATGCTTGAAGATCTTCAGCAAAACTACGTAGCCCGGCATTGATCACGCTAATATGGCTTAATAAAGGATAGGATTTAACCGGTGTTGACGCTTGACCCGCGGTGATAAGTCTTTTGGCAAGTAATACAGCTTCCGGTAAATTGTCCATGACAATGATATTTGCCGATTTGAGTGCTTCAATTTGTTGATGACGCGACTGCGGATCTTGTTCCGATCCGGTAACAGTCACAATAGCAATTAACGGATTATCAGCAGATCGCGCAGCACAAGCACGGCTAAAGCCACTAATTACTGATTCGGCTGGATCGGCATTCGCGCCATAACCAATAACCAGATCCATTAACACAACGCCAACCGCAGGCTGTTGACCAAGTTGCGCAATTTCTTCTTCACGAATTGAAGGATCAATCATTGGATGTGGTCTGCCAACTGTATAAAAATCATCGCCTAGATCGATAATTTTATGTCCGTTTTGATCTAACATTATGCCTTTATCATGGCTGTGGCTAACAGCAAGATCGAGCGCTTTAGCTAAAAACATTGCCACTTCGGCCGCTAAAGTTCCGCCGGTATAAAGACCACTAATAGTTTTACCTGCAACCGTTGGTAACTGACAGGCTGCCGCTTCAACTTTCGCCAATAAACAAGCCAATCTGGCCGCTTCATCTAAGGTATTGGCAAAATAGATATTATCTTCTTGTGGCTGATCAATTTTTGAGGCTAAAAACAGAGCAACAATTGGCTTATTGATCTGTTTCATTGCGGTAATAACTTTTTTACGCACATTTTCTGCAGGCGGTTTAGAAATAAAAGTAATCACTTGAGTCGATTCATCAGCCGCTAACATTTTTAGTGCCGTAAGCGCACTAATACCGCCTACTTCTTCAGACAGATCACGACCACCTAAACCGATCGCTTGAGTAATCCCCTGATTTAATAAGGCAATTTGCGAGATCACCTCTTGAATACCGGTACCGGATGCACCAATTACGCCGATATTTCCTTTCGGGATCACATTAGCAAAGGCTAAAGGGGCGCCGGCAATAATTGCAGTACCACAATCAGGCCCCATAACGATCAGATCTTTTTTATCAGCTTTAGTTTTTAAACGGACTTCATCATCGACCGAAACATTATCGGAAAATATCATCACATTTTTATTATCATCTAACGCTTGATCGGCTAGCTCAGCTGCATACTCGCCGGCAATGGAAATTAAGATAAGATTAGCATCGGGTAGCTTTTCGGTGGCACTGGCATAGCGTCGGGCTTTAAGTAGTTTTGTTCCGCCTTGTTGTTGCTGAGCAATGTTTTTCAATGCATCTTCTAACTGATCACTAATCAGCGCTATAACGTTTGTCGAATCATCATGGGTTTTGATAGCAACACAGATATCATTTGGGGTGGCATCGTTGAAAGTATCACTCCAAAAACCGGTGGCATTTAGCAACGATTTATTGGCAGGAGTGCCCATCATGACAGAAACTTCATCAACTTCTTCAAGATTACTGAGTTTTTTCGAGATTAACATCAAACTGACCGAGTCTTGAAAGCTTCCTTTTTTTATAAAAGATTGAATCATGAGAATTTGCCTCTCAGTTATAAAAATAGTTATCTAAACACTGATTGAATATAACTCAATAGCCACTCATCACATGTTTTGAAACATCTCTATGACGGAATAAAATAACTTCACAAGGCGAATTCTGATACCCGTTTGGATCTGTGTCATTACACTGGTAATGAGTTTATCTATTAAATCTAATTATCAGACTGTATTTATATATTACGTAAAAATGATTGAATAAGTAGGTTAGATGTCACAAATTGGCAATTGAATTAAAAAAATAAAATCATTTAAAATCATATAGATAAATTATTATTAAAAAATTTTTTATAATAATAACTCATTAATTTAATTAAATTTTACAAAATCAAAAAAGCTGGTTTGATCACATTATTATTTGCTATTAATAGTATCGTAGTTAGCAAGTTGAGAGAAAAATTGTTAATAATCGAAAGTTGAATAATAGGTAAATGCTTATGAATATCTTATATGATGATGTTGCTAACGCAGTGAAATGGATATCAAGTTTTGGTGGATTAGAACAAGGCGGAACAACACGTTTACTTTACACAAGTGAATGGCTTGACGCACAAAATGCGCTAAAAGATAAAATGACCGAAATCGGCATGGAGAGTTATTTTGATGACATCGGTAATTTATACGGTCGATTTGAAGGAAGCAAATATCCCGATCAAATCATTATGTCAGGCTCACATGTCGATACCGTTGTCAACGGCGGTAAACTTGACGGGCAATTAGGTATTATTGCCGCATTACTGGCTATGGAGTATTTAAAAAAACACTATGGACAGCCATTACGCACCTTAGAACTTATCTCAATGGCAGAGGAAGAAGGCAGCCGTTTTCCTTATGTCTTTTGGGGAAGTAAAAACGTGTTTGCCATTGCTAATCATCAGGATGTCGAATCGATTGAAGATAGCAACGGCATTAAATTTGTTGATGCAATGAAAGCGTGCGGATTTAAATTTAACACCAAACCTGCACGAGACGATATCAAAGCATTCCTTGAAATTCACATTGAACAAGGTGGCGTGCTGGAAAAAGAGCAAAAAAGTATTGGTGTTGTAACCAGTATTGTCGGACAAAGACGCTACAACATCCGACTGATTGGCGAAGCCAACCACGCAGGCACAACCCCAATGGGTTACCGCAAAGATGCCGTCTATGCCTTTAGCCGGATCTGCAATGAATCAATCGATAAAGCCCTTAAAGTGGGCGACCCACTAGTTTTAACCTTTGGTCACGTTGAACCGGTACCTAATGTGGTTAACGTAGTGCCTGGTGAAGTACTTTTTACCATTGATTGCCGTCACACCGATAAAGCCGAATTAGTCGCCTTTACTCAACAGTTAGAAGCGGACATGTTACGCATTGCAGCAGAGCTTGGACTTGAAATCGAAATTAATCGCTGGATGGATGAAGATCCCATACCAATGGATGATAAATTGATCAAGATGCTAGAGCAGATCTGCCAAAAAGAACAATTAAGTTATCGGGTCATGCATAGTGGAGCTGGGCATGATTCTCAAATCTTTGCGCCATTCGTACCGACTGCAATGTTATTTGTGCCGAGTATAAAAGGCATCAGTCACAATACTGCCGAAGACACCAAAACAGAAGATCTGGTTGAAGGCATCAAAGCATTAACCTATGCACTTTATCAATTAGCATATCAAGAGTAATAAGGAGTTAGCATGACAACTATTAACTCAACAACAGAAAAAACCGGCGGTATACAATACTGGCATAAAATTGTGGTACTTTTATGCCTAGGCTGGACAGTAATGTGGATCTACCGTCCGGTATTAACGGCCATTTTTCCTGAAGTCCAACAAACCATAGGGCCACAATCAAACACCGAACTTGGTTTAATCGCCAGTTGCTACTTTTTTGCCTACACCGCCATGCAAATCCCTGCCGGAATGCTGGTTGATAGATTTGGTAAAAAAGCGGTAGTCATTCCCGGCTTTTTACTGTTTACCATTGCGGCACTTATCATCGGTAATGCGCACTCAATTATGATGATCTACATCGGTAGTTTACTGGCTGGTTTAGGCTGTGGATCTTACTATGGTGCTGCATGGTCACTTTCAGCTGAAAATATTCCTTCAGCGCATCGCGGTTTCGCCTCAGCTATTATTAATACCGGTTCGGCGTTAGGTATGGGGATAAGCTTACTGGCTACCAGCTTTTTAGTAAAATCGTGGGGAATGCCATGGGAATACATGCTATACATCATCGCAGCCCTGTTACTGTGCTTAGTTGCCGGTTTTGCCATCATTATTAAAGAAAATCCAAAACTCAAAGCGGCAGCAAATAACGAGACCAAAGCGCAGCAAACTATCGATGAGCCAGAAGCGACAACGCAAAAACACAGCTTCTTTAGTCCTCAGATGATTGCCTCTTATATTATGTATTTTGCCACTTGTTACGGTTATTACATGATTGTCAGCTGGCTACCTAATTTTCTTGAAACTGAACGTGGCTTTACCGGCGGTAGTATCGGTTCGGCCTCATCATTGGTCGCTTTTGCTGCCATACCGGGCGCACTAATTATTAGTAAAATTTCTGATAAATTCCGAGATAAACGCTTAATATTTATTATTGCGCTTGAATTAATTGCAGCAGCAACTTTATTTACCACTGTTCAATCAGCAACGATCACCTTTTTACTGGCTGGGCTAATTTTTTATGGTCTATTTGGAAAATTAACCGTTGAGCCAATTTTGATATCGCACGTTGCCGAAACCGCGCCGAAAACCAATTACGGTACCTCATTTGGCGTATTTAACTTTTTCGGTATGAGCTCTTCGGTCATTGCGCCACCATTAACCGGCTATCTGGCAGATCTTACCGGCACCAAAATAACCGGATTTTATGTAGCAATTGGCATATTAATTGTTGCTACTGTGATCTTCTTCCTTATCAACATGCGTCAAAGCACAAATAACAAATAAAATCACTGCCGACTATTTGCGATAGTCGGCTTAACAACAAAATTGAAAACATGCTGTTTTTTAAAGGCGGGGCTTTCTATTACCTAAAGTAATATCAAAAGCACAACAAAACTCTAAATGTTACAAGGAGATAAACATGGGATACATCAATAACAACACCGGTTATCCTAAAGATTTGTTAGCTTCACGAGCTATCATCAAACGCCATAATTATGCGTTAATTCCACCGGACGGACTGGTCAAAAATATCATTCCCGGGTTTGAAAATTGTGATATTACAATCCTATCGACCCCAAAACTCGGTGCCAGTTTTGTCGACTATCTTGTCACCATGCATCAAGACGGAAAAAACCAACAAGGTTTTGGTGGTAAAGATATTGAAGTATTTGTTTATGTCATTAGCGGCGAGGTGATTGCCAAAGCCGACGAACAATCTTTCCAATTACAAACCGGTGGCTACTTGTACTGCCCGGCAGGGGTAAAATTATACTTGCAAAATCAAGCACAAAGCTCACGGCTATTTTTATATAAAAGACGTTATATCCCGCTTAATGGATATCAAACACGGGTGGTTTCCAATCATGTTCAGCACCTTGATACGATTAACTATGAAGATATGGATAACGTATTTGTGCAAGATCTATTACCTAAAGAGTTAGGATTTGATATGAACTTTCACATTTTAACGTTGAAACCCGGCGCAAGCCATGGCTATATTGAAACACATGTACAAGAACATGGTGCGTACCTGCTAAGTGGCGAAGGCATGTATTTATTAGATAACCATTGGATACCGGTCAAAAAAGATGACTACATTTTTATGGGAGCCTATGCATTACAGGCTTGTTACGCCGTTGGCAAAGAGCCACTAAGTTATATTTACTCAAAAGATTGTCATCGAGATATCGATATTTAATCAATAAAACAAACGAAACAGAAACATCAAACAGATTATTTTAATACTTAACCAACAACCCAAATAGCAAGGATTGACTATGGAGCTAATTGTTATTGCTTTAGGTGGTAATGCCATTTCCAAACGCAACGAATCATTAACGGTTGAAAATCAATACCGAAACATTCATGCTACAACCAAATTGATTGCTAAATTAGCGGGAAAATATCGATTGGTTATTGTTCACGGCAATGGTCCACAGGTGGGACTACTGGCATTACAAAATGCCGCCTATCAAGCCGTGCCAGCCTATCCACTTGATATACTCGTTGCGCAAACTCAAGGCATGCTTGGCTATATGATTGGGCAAAGCTTACAGCAACAAGAAACAGTTAAACAGGTTGTCACGCTACTCACTCAGGTAGAAGTAGCGAGTGATGATCCTGCATTTAGTAACCCAACCAAATTTATAGGACCCGTGTATGATCCAAAAGATCAACAACATCTGCAAAGCCAATATGGTTGGACATTCAAAGCAGACGGCAAGGCAATTCGCCGCGTTGTGCCCTCACCCAAACCGCAAAAAATTCTGGAAATTGACACCATAAAAAAACTGCTGGCCGATGATAATATTGTTATTTGTAATGGAGGTGGCGGAATTCCGGTTATTAAACAAAAAACCGGATACACAGGCGTTGAAGCGGTAATCGATAAAGATCACAGTGCTGCGCAACTTGCTATACAACTCAAAGCCGATCATCTGATGATACTAACCGACGCCGATGCAGTATATGAAAACTGGGGAACGCAAGCACAAACAGCATTAAGACATGTTAATACCGAGCGTTTAAAACCACTGGCAATTGATGACGGTGCAATAGGACCTAAAGTCAAATCCGTCATTGAGTTTGTTAATAACACCGGCAATAAAGCCTATATTGGCAATTTAACCGATATCGAGTCATTACTCGCCGGCATTAAAGGCACGATTGTCACCAAATAGAGACAGAAACAGTTATAAGCAACAAATGGGAGTTTTATTATGAGAATCGACAGAAAAACATTACATGACTTAATCGCCAAAAAAATGCATAAAGCCGGATTAAGCAAAGAACATGCAGATATTGCCGCAGACGCATTAGCTTTTGCCGATGCACGAGGAATCCACTCCCACGGCGCAGTTAGAGTAGAGTATTATTCTGAGCGTATCGCTAAAGGTGGCATGACCCACAATCCACAAATTACCTATACAGAAACCGGGCCGTCGAGCGCCATTTTAGATTTCGATAACGGCTGTGGTTTGGTGGCAGCAAAAATGGGAATGGACAAAGCAATCGAAATGGCCAAAAAAAATGGCGTCGCTGTTGTTGGCATCAAGCGCATGTCACACAGTGGATCACTGTGTTATTTTACCGAAATGGCAGCCGAACAAGACTTAGTGGCAATATCGATGTGTCAATCCGACCCCATGGCAGTACCGTTTGGCGGTGCACAAGCATTTTTCGGTACCAATCCAATAGCTTTTGCCGCCCCGACAGCCGATGAGCGTATCGTATCATTTGATATGGCAACCACCGTACAAGCATGGGGTAAAGTACTTTATGCCCGTTCCAAAGGCGAACCAATTCCACCAACATGGGCAGTGGATGAAAATGGCGAACCGACTACCGATTCACATATAGTTAATGCATTGGTACCTATTGCTGGTGCTAAAGGCTATGGTTTAATGATGATGGTTGATATTTTGTCGGGCATATTACTTGGTCTACCATTTGGTAGAAATGTCTCTTCGATGTATGCCGATTTATCAAAAGGGCGCGATTTGGGACATCTCCATATTGTTATCAACCCTGAATATTTCATTGGTTTAGATACCTTCAAAAAAACCATGTCAGCGATGCTCGATCAACTTAAGCAAGTCAAACCGGCTAAGGGCAACAGTGAAGTATACTTCCCGGGTGAGCGAGGCAAAAAACGCGAAGCGGATTATCAAAAAAATGGCATCGAAATAGTGGATGATATTTATCAATATCTCATTAGTGATGATATTCATTACAACCGCTATGATCATAAAAATAAATTCGCCGAGTAAAGTCGTTTACTATCAATACAGGGAATACCAAATAAGCACTATAGCTCCCCATAATTAATTTGGTATTACCCTGTTATTATTGATACTATCCGTTTTATACTTAAACATAGGGTATTTCTGAAACTTCTTGACAAGATTTTTCTTTATTCTCTTAATCCATTTAATAAATCCGCCAGCTTACGCTTCCTTATTTATGCTAACCAACACGCTTTTAGCCTTTTATTGTTTAATGAATAAACTAAAATAGATTTATACTGAAACATAGGGTATTTCTGAAACTTCTTGACAAGACTTTTATTTATTCAATTAATCTGTTTAATAAAGCCACCAGCTAACGCTACCTTATTTATACTAACCACACACCTTTAGCGTTTTATTGTTTAATGAATAAATTAAAATAGTTTTATACTTAAACGCAGGGTATTTCTGAAACTTTTTGACAAGGTTTTTATTTATCCTATTGTCCTGTGTAACTAAACTCACCAGCTTACGCTTCCTTATTTATGCTACCAACACGCCTTTAGCGTTTTATTGTTTAATGCATAAACTAAAATAGTTTTATACTGAAACATAGGGTATTTCTGAAACTTCTTGACAAGACTATTTTTTATCCAATCCGATATCAAGCCTTCAATGCAGAATATTCAATTTATTTGCGAATTTTATTAATGAAAAATTCACGAAAAGAGTGGTAATATATTGCTCAATTTATCGTAAATCAATGTTGAATAGGAATAAGGATTGAAATGAATAATGGTTTTAAATTAGACAAAATAAAAGACTATTTCGAGCTCGAAAAATTACCAGAATTTGACGATAAATCAATACTATATATTTTGAAAGATGCCTCACTTTGGCAATATATACTTTTTAATTTTTTTGCTACTTTATTGATTAAACACTATTTAATTTACTTCCAACCCAATCAGATTATTTTAATTAAGTTAACTCTATTAGGTGACTTAACCAAAAATATAAAAAAAATCCCAATGGAAAAGATTACCAATCTACAATTCAAACGGGGCACTATACGTAGTAAATTATCTTTCATGTTCGATAATCAAAAATTCGAATTTAAACTGCCCAATCTTTTGTTGGTCGGAAAATGGCAAAAAGCTAATTTAAAACAAATTATTAACGATTATTTTTTATCAGCAAAAACAAATTAAATTTATAATACTTATAAAATTTTTGCTTAATACTAACTTGATTGTTAATGAAGTTGAAAAAGCATTCTTAAACTAATTTGCTTCATGCTTTTTCGATTCAATTTATATTCAAACTTAAACACAAAATTAGAGAGTAAACATGACAATATCATTCAAAGAGCAACAACAAAGGATTAGTTTTGTAAAACAATTTTTTGCTGATAAATTGGCCGAAAATTTATCACTTATAGAAGTACAAGCGCCGATTTTAAGCAGAGTTGGCGACGGTATTCAAGATAATTTATCGGGAACAGAAAATGCGGTACAAGTAAAGGTAAAAACAATACCGGATAGCCAATTTGAAGTGGTTCATTCACTTGCTAAATGGAAGCGTAAAATTTTAAGTTGTCACCACTTTGCCGTCGGTGAAGGCCTTTATACTAATATGAAAGCTTTACGCCCGGATGAAGATCAATTATCACCTATTCATTCGGTTTATGTTGATCAATGGGATTGGGAAAAAGTAATCAGCCCACAAGATAGAAATTTAACCTATTTAAAACAGACTGTTGAAAAAATCTATAGTGCTATTAAAGCAACCGAAAATGCGGTGTCACAAAAATATCACTTATCACGTTTCCTCCCTGAAACCATTACATTTATGGATAGTGAACAATTATTAAAACGCTACCCTAATTTAACCCCTAAAGAGCGTGAAAATGCTATTGCTAAAGAGCTAGGCGCAGTGTTTTTAATCGGCATCGGTGGCAAACTGTCAAATAACGAAAAACATGATGTGCGTGCACCGGATTATGACGATTGGAGTAGCGATAATGATTTAGGTTCTAAAGGCTTAAATGGCGATATTTTAGTATGGAATCCGGTATTAAATAGCGCTTTTGAAATTTCATCAATGGGTATTCGTGTCGATCCAGAAACATTAAAGCGCCAATTAAAGATCACTAATGATGAAGATCGCTTAAATTATGCTTGGCATCAAGCTCTAATAAACGGCGAACTATTGCAAACTATTGGTGGTGGCATTGGGCAATCTCGTTTAGTGATGTTACTTTTACAGCAAAACCATATTGGACAAGTACAAGCCAGTGTTTGGGACAACACCACAAGCCAACAATATCCAAATTTACTTTAATTGAGGTGGATATCTTCACGACATTTAGAGATATTAATAGGATCGATTGAAAGGAAAATTGATTAATCGATAGCATCACGCTTTTTAACATGTGATTGTAAGGTAAGTTATAAAAATGCGTTACTGTTCTACGGTAACGCGCTTAACAATTACAACACTGCCGTTACTAACCTTTTTAAACAAAAGGGAATTTTGCATAATTCCCTTTTTCTTAGTTTCTTCTATTTTTTTCTTACCCGTAATAAAACAAAAAATAACTAAGTAAAAACAAGCTGATTATTTTTTTATTATTACCTATCTTATAACTTCTAATTCGTCTGAGCCTTCGGGTATATGAAAACGGAAGTAATAACCTCCAGTAATCTCCTGTTTATCTTCTTTATCAATTGCTTTAAATTTAATTCCGTCTGTAAAACTATCATCGTCTTTTTGTCTTAATTTTACAAGCCTATTATTGGGTTCAAGTATTATCTGATAGTCTTCAATCGGTAAAATTTGTATATCATCAAATATATTTGAAACCTCTCCATTTGTTAAAGAGTTTTCTTGAAGATAATTTTCAATTTCTTGTTGAGTGGCATATAAAAAGATAAATTGTTCTTTCCATCTAGGCATAACTGCTTGAAAGTAAGCTTCTGTATCCTTATTTTCTAAAATAGTACGCAACTCTTCTATTTTTTTAACTACTTTTTGTTCCAAATCGGAGACTTTGGTTAAATCTTTAGATTTTGTCCAACCTGTTATTTGATAAGGCACTTGCGCTTCAAATTCAAACGATTTTTCAAAATAAGGTAAATCTTTAGTCTCTTCATAAGGCAGTTCGAAGTTTAGTATATTTATTTCAGGATCTTCCTTATCCCTAAAATTTTTATTGAAAAATAATCTCATTCTAAAAGCGGCATACTCGCCTAAAACAGCCTGTCCATTCGGGGGATAAATGCGAAAGGTTAATTTTTGTTTACCACTACCCAATATTCGATAGTTTAATGGGAGAATGGGACTGGTAATTTTACCTTGATAATGGGCAAACATTTGTACATCATTAACAAATAGTTCCCATTTAATATTAGCACTGTAAATACCTACATAATAGAACGGTTCTTGCTGGTACTGCTTTGGCATTTCAATTGCTTGCATAGTTTCTTGAATTATTTGTTTATCTGTTTTTGGTGCTTGTCCGCAAGAAAACAAAAAACTGCTAATTAAAAATAAACTGATTAATTTTTTCATCGTTACCATACCTTCAACTCATTGCTTCCTTGTGGCATATATAAGAAAATAGGCCGACCTCCTTCTATATTTCTTTCTTCTCCTTCATCATTTTTTACACGAGCTTTCATATAAAGCATTGGACATAGATTTTTTTGCCAAAGTGCCACAATTTTACCGTTGGCATAATATTGTATAGTATAGTTTTCGATAGGCAAAAATTCGTGATTCGTTATTCTAGAATCCGAATCGATTAACATTGGCTTCATTTTATATGAATTTTTTATTTCCTCATAAGTATTTTCGTAGGTTGTGTTTGATACAATACCTGAAGAATGAAGAAATTCCCTATGATATACAATTTCATCTCTGTTAATGCATATTGTTCTTATTTGATTATATTTTTCGACAATTTTTTGTTCGATATTTGGGACATTTTTTAAATTAACTGATGCTGCAAGCTCCTGATCGTAAGTAAAGGGCACATCAACATCAATCATCAATTTAGCTTCATAATAAGGTAACTTTTGCTCTTCCAACCCTTGTGGCAAGTTAAATTCGGCAATTTGTTGATAATCTTTTAAAGAAGTATCCTTGTCGGCTGCTCGGTATATGGTAACAGATGCATTAGCGTATTTAGATAGATAATCTTCTCCATCTCTCGGGTAGACTTTGATGATGACATTTTTTTTACCGGCATTGAATAATAAAACATTTAAAGGAAGCATGGTTGATTGTCCATTATTATCAATAAATCGATAATCTTGTGCTCCCTCGACTTCAATAATGAGTTTGCATCCGTTTTTGGTAACTTGTGCGCCGAATGCCGGGCGATGTGTGTAATTTTGCGTTAAGGCTAATTCTTGTTGTATGATTTCTTCCATTTGTTTTTCTTGGTTTTCTTGTCCGCAAGAAAACAAAAAACTGCTAATTAAAAATAAACTGATTAATCTTTTCATGATTACCTATCTTATAACTTCTAATTCGTCTGAGCCTTCGGGGATATGGAAACGGAAATTGAATGATCCTTCAAAGTTTGTATTATTGCCTTTATATTTACCTTTAAAAGGAATACCCCAAAACTACATGTCATTACCATCCATATGGAATTCAAAAACCTATTATTACTCAGTAATGATATTATGGTATTACTTTTTATCTTTATAATTTAGATACTTTTTCATTCCCAATTGGAGGTTTTAGCGCTTTAACAATAACGTTATCAACACATCTGGCTATTTATCATGAATCTCAAAACAAATAAAAAATGCCATTTATTTGAGCAAAAAGATATGATAATAATGAGAAAAAAGCCAGTTAGGGCTTTCGCCCTAATATTTAGCTTTTTAGCAAGATGCTTAATTGATTAGGTATTACGATTGAACATCCTCATCGGGTACTGATTTCTCGGGAGTTGGGGATATTTCATCCGGTTTAGCTGGGGCTGTTGACTCTGTTGGCGATGAAGCAGATACATCATTTAATCGCACATAAATAATTTTTTGACGACCACCGTCACAAGATCCGACAACTTTCCCTTCAACTTGTTGTGATTCATCAACCGATACATGCTTAAGTTCAAAACGGCTGGCATCAACACCATTATTTTGAATCTTATCGGCAATCTTTGCACTAACTTCTTCACAATTTGATGCACCTGCAATCATCGGTAAGCTCAGCAGTAAAACAGAGACTAATTTTTTCATTTTCTTTTCTTTCCTTTCATGTATACATATTTATCAATAAAATATCAGCCTATTGATAAATCTAATAATATACTTTTTATCTAATTAAAAAGTGGTAGTGCAATTAGCGATTTTAAAAATATTGTTTTCAAGATGATGCAGCAAGTTTAGTTATGTCTGTTTTCTAACGTTTTCAATTTATTTAAGATCCAAGACCGAATATCTTCGATATCGGCTTGTGATAAACTATTGACAAAATCACGTTTTTTGTGAAGTTTATTACGGTCTTCTTCAGTTAACACAACGCCTTTTAAGTTTAATAAGACTTCTTTACGATACATTGAATAAATAAAGTCTTTAATTAATTCATCTGAAAGATTGAGATTTTTCATCGTAATTTCCTTATTTATTATTTGATCTATCAGTAAGCTGGAAATAAGCCTATCTCTATAGCACTTTCAATATATGCTAATATTTAAGCAATGACAATGGTTGTTAATTTTAAATTTAGATGATTTTATTCACTGCAAAGAGCACATTTATGCACTGCTTAATTTGATAAGTGATTAACAAACCTGTTGATAACTTGATAATGCTCTAATTATTATTGATTTTTTGATGCGGTTAAAAAATAACCTATTTTTATTAAGTATCGATTAAGACAAGAAATCAGAAAATATTAGCCCAATATAAAACGAAAAGCGCAAAAGATTAGCCAATGTGTCACAGCAATTAGTGATTTGCTGTGACACTGACTATTATTGGAATTTATAAAGCGGTAAAAAAAGCCATTAAGCCAAAAATAACGCCGGGAGAATTGGCAATAGCAATTGGCCAATCTTTCTTTTCACGTAATAAGCCATAACAGACCCATAATGAACAGTTTATAGCGGCGGCTAGGGGTTGTGTTGGATTAGATTTAAACCCATGAAGATTATCAATGATTTGTGGGATATAAGAAACATACATACCTAATGATGCAATGGTTGCAATGATGCCCAAATAATGAAAAGCTTTCGGTGAAAGATTCAAGATCTACCTGCCTGCTCAAAAATGAATGGAGGCATAAAACTCTAGCATATATCTAATAAAAATTAAACTTGCGATAAGATGTGAAAAAGTAAAATATCATTAAATATTGACCACAATGCTGGCGGAGTTATTCGCTTTTATCCCCTCAACCGGCACCTACCTAACCGCATTAAAACATACTTTAGGGAGTATTATTAACTGTTTAGCTTAATAAAAGCGCTAAAATCCGTGAGGCTTAATAACATAGATCAGTTGCAAAGCAAGATATGAATGTTACGGTTAGCGCAACGAGTGGATTTATCATCTTGTCAACCTATGGGATTTGCCCCATAGGTTTTATCGTTAACTTCGTTTCGTTAAGTTAATTCAGTTTGCTTTGTTTCTTCGCCCAATATCACAATGGCCATAATTGCCACTAAAATTGATAGGCTAAATAAAGCAAAAACGGCGCTAACACTAAAATCTTTCGCCATTAATAATCCCACCATTAATGGACCTAAAATGCCACCGATTCGACCAACAGATGCCGCCATTCCCGATCCGGTTGCCCGAATATTGGTACTATATTGTTCCGGTGTATAAGCGTACATGGCTCCCCAAGCACCTAAGTTAAAAAATGACAATAATGCGCCGTAAATGAGCAACTGGTTGGCTGTATCGGCTTGTCCAAATAAATAAGCACTGATTAATGTGCCGGATAAATAGGAAACTAAAACCCATTTTCGCCCTACTCGTTCAATTAACCATGCAACGGTAAAATAGCCGGGTAACTGCGCCAGTGTCATAATTAAGATGTATTGAAAGCTTTTGACCATATCAAAACCTTTCATCATCATGACACTCGGTAGCCATAAAAACATACCGTAATAGGAAAATACCACACAAAACCAAACTATCCATAACATAACACTTTGCTGACGAAATGGTTTTGAAAAAAGTAATCGAATCTTTTGTATAACCGTTTCTTTTTTTATTATCTCATTTGAATGGCTATAAGTTGGCGAATCAGGCAGGTTAAACCGCAAGTAGAGTGCGTAAAAAGCTGGCATGGCACATAAAATCATTGCACCTCGCCACCCTACTGACGGTAATGGTATCAAAAAATAGGCGATCAACGCTGCCAATATCCAACCAACAGCCCAAAAACTTTCCAGTAACACCACAACACGGCCACGTACATTTGGCGCAACACTTTCACTCACCAAGGTAGAGGCAACCGGTAATTCACCCCCTAGTCCCATTCCAATGAAAAATCGAAGCACCAGCAAGCTATACAGTCCCCAAGCAAAAGCACTTAAGCCGCTGGCGATGCTAAACATCAGTAAGGTAAATAAAAAAGCGGCTTTGCGACCTTTCTTATCCGCATAGAGACCAAAAACGAAAGCCCCCACAGCCATACCTATTGAGTTGACACTTCCAATTGTACCTAACTGGGTGGCAGATAAGCCCCAATCTTGTTTTAAAGCCGCTAAAATAAAAGAAAGCAATCCAACATCCATTGCATCAAATAGCCAGCCGGTACCGGCAATAAGTAACAGTTTGTTGGTGGTTAGTGATAAAGTTTTAGAACGTTGCATAATCGATATAAAAAAATGGTAAACGTAACTGGATCAAATCAAATTTTGATTAAAATGTCCATAACTTAATCGGAATCAAGCGCTATTTTCATTAAGATTTCAAGCTTGTGCAACCGTCCTGCTTTAGCTGAATAATAAATTCAATATGCGATTTGATAAGCCTATTTTAAGCCAGATAAATGATCCTATTGCTTTGGATATAGAGATAAAAATGGTTGGTTAATCGTTCACCCTCAGGGCTTTTAAAAATCAATATTGCATTATAACGCCACAAAATAAGTTAATGAGTCAGTGGATTTAACCTTTGTTTTACTGTTGATAACCAAATTAGGCACGATTTGGTTAATTTTAGATGATTGAAACAGATATCACATTTTCTTGTCCCAAAAACTAATAGCAAACCCATTATTTGTGAGCATTTAAAGCAGCGATTAATATCGCATTCAGCGAAAATTTTCGACTAATTTTGGGTGATATACACCTGATTATTAAGTATATTTTTTGGATCATACTGCTGTTTAATTAACTGCATTAAATGGCGATTTTTTTCAGGTATCGCCTGCTTAAAATAGTTTACTTTGGCTGTTCCAATTCCATGCTCAGCGGAAGGTAATCCCCCTAATTCATGGCATTTTTGATAAAGGGCTTCGTGAATCTGTGTTAGTTGAGTGAGCCACACTGAATCTGAACGCCCGTCACGAAGTATACATAAATGAATATTACCGTCACCGGCATGCCCAAAAGCGAGCATACGTACGCCGGTTTCTTCTGATAACTGTTTGGTAAATGTGATAAAGTCGGCAATTCGATTGATTGGTACAACTGTATCAATCGGATCTTGTTCTGTCACAGCTTCAACTGCCCGAACCAGCGACCCTCTCACTGCCCAAATTTGATTGGCTTGTTGGGCTGTTTCGGCAACATAATAACGACAATCACTTAGATTGGCTAATAACAGTTGACGTTGCTGCAAAATAGATTGAGTATCTAAGGCATCTAACATAATAATCAAATAGGCCTTAGCATCAGCAAGCGGAAATTGAAAACCTGAATAACGCTCCCCCCACTGAGCAACTTGCCTCTCTACCAATTCCAATGCGGTTGGCGTTAATGTTTGCAAAATAGTGGTAATATTGGCAACGGCCTGTGCAAGGCTGGCAAATCCTAAAATTACCGTTTCAAAAACTTTGGGTTTAGCAATTAGCTTTAAGGTACATTGAGTAATAATCCCAAGTGTCCCTTCACTACCAATAAATAGATGCTTTAAAGATAACCCGGTATTATCTTTTACATTTTTACTACCAAAATTTAAAACAGTGCCGTCGGCCATGACAACTTCAATTGCTTGAACATAATCCCGAGTCACACCGTATTTAACCGCCCGCATCCCACCGGCATTAGTGCTAATATTGCCACCAATTGTGGCATTTTTTGCCCCCGGATCGGGTGGATAGAAAAGATCATGCTGCTCAACAAATTGTTGCAGATCTTCTAATAACATGCCGGGTTGCACTGTGACGGTAAAGGTTTGTTTATCCAATTCTATCAACTTATTCATCAATGAGAGATCAATAATAATCCCGCCATTGGGAATAGTTGAACCGACTAAATTGGTACCTGCGCCTCGTGTTGTAATATTAATGGCGTTATCATTGGCATATTTTACAATGGCTGCGACTTCTGCTGTGGTTAGTGGATAGACCAACACATCGGCGTGACCAAATTTCAATTTTAAGCCATCACTAAGCTGTGATTGCGCAATCGCTTTTTGGTAAACAATGCGCTGAGGATCTGCTATAAGATCTGCTAAGTTTTTCATATTCTTATACTCACTACTTGTAACTTCTGTCAAAATGATTAGCGAGCTTGTCCCCTAAAAATTGTATTAGCATGACAATCATAATCAGAATAATAATACATAGAACAAGAATTTCAGTCACATATCGCTGATAGCCATAACGAATAGCTAAATCACCTATACCACCGCCACCAACTACCCCCGCCATTGAACTAAAACTGATTAACGAAATGGTTGTTACTGTTGCATGGCGAATTAATTGCGCCATGGCTTCAGGAAATAGTATTCCGGCTATAATTCGAATATGTGAAGCACCACTTGCAACCGCGGCTTCAATTACCCCTTTATCAATCTGACTAAAGGCATTTTCAGCTAATCGTGCATAAAATGCGATCGCAGCTAAAGATAAAGGAAAGATCACCGCTTTAGGCCCTACCGTTGTGCCCACAATAAGCGCACCTAACGGTAGAACCGTGACCATGAGAATTAAAAATGGTATTGAACGTGTCGCATTGATGATAAAATTAGCAATATTATTCACCACGCTATTTTTAAAAAAGAACGGGCTGGAGAGTAAAAAAAGCAGTAAACCAATTAGGGTACCAAACACAATACCGGCAACCAAAGACCAGCTTACCATGATAAAAGTCTCATAGGCGGCTTGCCATAACATTTGAGCCATTTGGGCGATAGTCAGTTTGATCATCAATTTATCTCCTCAATAATGACACCTTGATTAGCAAGTTTGGTAATAAGATGATTAATATTATCCGGCTCGCCTATCAACGCTATGACTAAATTGCCCAATGCTTGATCATCAAAGTATTCAATAAATCCATGCAAAATATTAAATGCGACCTGCGTTTCTAAGGCTGTTTGATACAAGATAGGTTGCGTAGTGTTTTCATTAATATAACGTAGACGCACTAACTTACCTTGTGCATTTTGCTTGATTAGATCCGGCAAATGGGTGTTTTCATCAATGTTAAGAAAATCTTGAGTAAAAGGCTGTTTTGGGCAAGCGAAAAGATTAAATGTTGTATTCATCTCAACAATCCGACCTTGTGACATGACCGCAACACGGTTGCAGATTTTTTTTACCACATCAATTTCATGGGTGATAAGCACAATAGTTAAACCAAACTTTTGATTAAGCGCTTTGAGTAAATCTAAAATTGCGCTTGTCGTTGTTGGATCTAAAGCGCTGGTTGCTTCATCACAAAGCAGTATTTTAGCCTCATTAGCTAAGGCACGAGCTATCCCAACCCGTTGCTTTTGCCCGCCACTAAGTTCGGCCGGATAAGCATCAGCTTTATCACTTAATCCGACAAGGGCAAGTAGCTCTTTAACTCTGTTTTTAACCGCATCGCCTTTTTTACCCGCCGCTTTAAGTACAAAAGCGATATTTTCAAATACCGTTTTTGATGAAGCCAAATTAAAATTTTGGAAAATCATACCGACTTGAAAACGAAAGGCTTGTAAATGACGGCCTTTTAACGTATTGATATCAATACCATTAATTATGATTTGCCCGCTGGACGGTTCAGCAAGTCGATTAAGTGTTCTCACCAGTGTACTTTTACCGGCTCCACTGGAGCCGATAATGCCAAAGATATCGCCTTGATAAACATCAAATGAGACATTATTGACCGCTTCTATCAACTGATTTTTTGCCTTAAAATGCACCGACACATTTTTTACTTCAATAAGAGGTGTAGTTTGCATAGTTAGAATAATTGATAATCAGGTTTTTGAAAGGTGTAAAAAATACCATTTTTATCTTCAATCACTTGGCTAAATTCCGGCGATTTAAGCACTTCAATCAGATCGTTGCCTAATGTCTCTTTCGATTCGGTGCGAATGGCAATGACATTTTTAAGGTCTTTATCTAATACTTCCGTATAAAGCGCTTTAGACAAATCTAAGCCGGCACCAATAGCATAATTACCATTTACTACTGACAATACCGCACTATCTAAAGAGCGTGGCGTTTGTGGCGCTTCGATTGGAACGATATTTAATCCATAACGATTTTCGATAATATTGCTTGGTGTAAGTTTATTTTTATCAATAGTTGGATCAAGCTTAATTAATCCGGCCGCTTGTAAAATTCGTAGCGCTCGCGCTTCGTTAGTGACATCATTGGCAATCGTCACTTGATCGCCGTTTTTTAACTGCGAAAAATCGGTTATTTTATTAGAATAAATACCCGCCCCAGCAGTCGGGACAAAACCGATTGCTACAATATCTAATTGGCGTGCTTGTTTAAAATTATTCAAATAAGTGAGATGTTGAAACAAATTAACGTCGATCTCTTTATTTGCTAAAGCAAGATTAGGTTGAACGTAATCACTAAATTCACGGATCTCAACACTATACCCTTTTTTTACCAATCCGGGCGCTATCGCTTGCTCAAACATATCACCATAAGGACCCGCCGCAACACCAACGATAATATGATTTTCTTTTTTACTGTTGTCACAGCCTGTTAACAGTATTACTGTTGATAAAACGGCAAAAGCGAATGCGATTAATTTTTTAAACATAATAATTTTTCCTTAAATTTGGATAATCTTTCTAAAGCATCAATCAAGGTTTGTTGTTGTTTAGCAAAATGAAAACGAATATAACGATATTCTGGATGTTTGAAAAAAGCCGAACCGGGAACCGCAGCTACACCCACCTCTTTGATTAACCATTCACAAAATTCAAAATCAGTTTTAAATGGGTTAAATGCTGAAATATCTACCAGCACATAATAAGCACCTTGCGGCGGATAATAGCTAAGCCCAATCTTATCTAAACCTTGCAAAAACAGCTGACGTTTAGCCATATAAGTTTGTGATAGCTGCACATAATAATCATCAGTTAAAGCCAACCCTGCACAAGCAGCTTTTTGCAATGGTGCAGCTGCGCCCACAGTTAAAAAATCATGGATCATTTTACATCCATCAATAATCGATTTATCAGCAATGATATAACCCAAACGCCAACCGGTGATCGAATAGGTTTTCGATAATGAACTGCAACTAATCGTGCGTTGCTGCATTCCGGGAAAGTTGGCTAAATAAAGATGTTGATAAGGCGGATAAACAATATGCTCGTACACCTCATCGGTGATCACATAAGCATCAAACTCTATCGCTAATTGACTGATATATTCAAGTTCGTCTTGAGTAAACACTTTACCGCAAGGGTTGCTGGGATTACATAAAATTAATGCTTTAGCGCCTTGCTCAAAAGCTTGCCTTAATTCTTGTTTATCAAATTCAAATGTCGGCGGTTTTAGTGGAACATAAATGGGAGTAGCATCAGATAAAATGGCATCTGCGCCATAATTTTCATAAAAAGGAGAAAAGATGATAACTTTATCTTTCGGATCACAGATCGTCATCACCGCGCACATCATGGCTTCAGTACTGCCACATGTGACTAGAATGTTTTCCTCAGGATCGATCTCAATATTCATCAACCTTTGCTGTTTTTTAGCCAACAACTGCCTAAACTCACGTGACCCCCACGTTATTTCATACTGATGCGGACCTTGCTGTGCGGCTTGTTTCAATGCTTCAATCAAGGCTTGCGGTGGGTCAAAGTCAGGAAATCCTTGTGAAAGGTTGATAGCTTGATACTGATTGGCAATTCGGGTCATTCGGCGAATAACCGAATCAGAAAAATGGTCGAGTCGTTTAGCGAGTTTATGCATTATTTTCTTTATTTATATTTATAAATTATAAGGCTAGCAAGTATAATACAAAACTCTATTTTTACTGTTAAATAATATATTTATATATCTTTATAATTTTTATTTATAACCACGATTATTAACGTATAAGGTCAATTGCGATTCAACTAGCTGTGCAAGCGTGAATAAAATATATGGCAGAGAAACAACATAGATGCAAATCAAAAAACAATTGACCTAAACATTATTCACAACCTCGGTTAGTTACAGCAATTGAAACTTATACAGTCAGAAAAATAACATCAACGTTGTTAAAAAAATAATATCAATATGATAACGGCACGACTGGGCAAACTTGATGTTGATTGTCAAAAAGTTTCAGATTTTATATGTGTTTCAGTATAAAACCCCGTTGAAGATCCAATTGAGCAATTTAATATCGTTTACTGACGATAGTCTTAGCGATTCAACAAGTATTCATCAATTTTTTCCAGACCTCTTTTTGCAAACAACTTCAGGGTCGTAATAGAAAAAGCACCAGCCTGCACCTGATTTTGGTGGTCTTGTGTAAAAATCATTTGATTTATCATCATAATCATCAGTATATTTACCTTCGGCTATACGTCGTTTGACTTGTTGTTTACTTATTGAGGCTAAATCGATATTTTTAACATTTTGCCACCCCAAAGTTGTAAATATCCGCTCAGCCAGTGTTATATAAGTTGCAATATCTCTTTTATAGGTAATAAAAATTGCCGGGATAAATAATATTCCGAGACCAGTAAATGCCGGAAACAGATTATCTAATGTGAACGAACTAAAAAAATAAACCATACAAAGAGTAAATAATATGTATACAATGAAATAGAGTAAGAGTTCACCCTTTAAAGATTGCTTTCTCCCTCCTGTACAAGGAGGAATGATAGAGATTATTTGTTCGCTGGGTTTTAACATTGCGTATACTTCATAATGGTCAGCATGCTTTTCGGCCACAACTTCTACCTCATCCCCATCTTTAAATTGATAAAAACCAATCCAACCTCTTAATGTAAGATAATTATTTAATTGAGCTGTAATATATTGCCCATCAAAATAGTTACTCCGATGAATATCATCACCATGACCAAGCGATGCCAGTGCTGCGGTGCCATTGCCTGCTACCGTTGCCAATGCAGCTCCGCTACGCATTTTTGCTTGTTGTTTTTTTCGTTCTTCTATACTCATATAAGCATCATCAAATAATGGTGCTTCACAAAATATACCTTTGAATTCGGTCAAAGTACCGGTTAGTTTAACCAGTTTTTAAGGAGGGAGTATGGGATCAGGAATACTAATACCGGTTTCCTTTAATAACTCTTCTTTATCTTTATAGGTTTTATCTGTTCCGTCATATTTGGCATAGGGCATAGTTAAATTCCGTTTATCTATGTTGTAACCAATATGTTTTAAATCTATACGTTTTCAGAAAACTATTTTTTTCTTTTAGCTTTTACCATATTTTTAGACGGCTTTTTAGGTGTTTTTTTACATACAATTTCGGGATTGTAATAGAAAAAATACCAACCAGCGCCTGATTTTGGAGGCCTTTCATAATAATCATTTGAATTATAATTATATTCAGTGGAATATTTACCTTCTTCAATTCGTTTTTTGACTTGCTTTTTACTCATTGAAACTAAGTCAATATTTTTCACATTTTGCCAATCCAAAGTGGTAAAAATCCGCTCAGCCAGTGTAATAAAATTAGCAATACTATTTTTATAAGAGATAAAAATCGCCGGAATAAATATCATTCCAGCTCCCATAAAAGCTGTAACCAAATTATCTAATGTAAATGGTGCAGTAAAATAAACCATACAGACAGTAAATAGTATATAAAATAGAATGAGCGGTAGAAGATTACGTTTCAAAGACTGCTTGCGCCCCCCCATACAAGGCGGAATAATGGAGATAATTTCTTCACTGGGTTTTAGCATTGTGTATACTTCATAATGGTCAGCATGCTTTTCGGCCACAACTTCTACCTCATCCCCATCTTTAAATTGATAAAAACCAATCCAACCTCTTAATGTAAGATAATTATTTAATTGAGCTGTAATATATTGCCCATCAAAATAGTTACTCCGATGAATATCATCACCATGACCAAGCGATGCCAGTGCTGCGGTGCCATTGCCTGCTACAGTTGCCAATGCTGCTCCGCTACGCATTTTTGCTTGTTGTTTTTTTCGTTCTTCTTTACTTATATAAGCGCAATTATATAACGGTGCTTTGCAAAATATCCCTTTAAAATCAGTCAAAGTACCGGTTAGTTTAACCAGTTTTTTAGGAGGTAAAATGGGATCAGGAATACTAATACCTGTTTCCTTTAATAACTCTTCTTTATCATTATAGATTTTATCTGTTCCATCATATTTGGCGTAAGGCATAGTTAAATTCCGTTTTTTTTGTTTACTAGCAATTTTTTAGTAAAAAGCCAGCTTATATCAGATAGCAGGAAACATTCTCCTTTTAAGGATAATTTTAGGCATACTCGTGATTTTTGGGATCCCTTTCACTGCTTAATAATTCTATCCAATCTTACTATCTATTTCAGGGAATATGAATTCAAATCCAGTGTTTTTTGATAAATTTTCCGCTGAAATATTCAGTAAAAATTGTTTGAAAATCCCATCGAATATTAATTAGATCACAATAAATTTTAACTATAATACCTTTTGCTAACTTATAAGACATTATAGTTATTTGCGTAGCAACGATATAACCTATCAATAAAAAAATGCAATGAAATGATGAGTTATCTATTAAATATTGATTTTTTTATTGTCCATTATGGTATTTTCCTAGAGACTAGGCCTCATAATATAAAAAGTGAGTTTGAGTGCGAGGGTATTTACGCTTAGGCTTAATAGACCGATTAAAAGAAGCGTCTTTTTCATCTCATTTTCTCCCTTTTTATTTACCTTACATTCCATGTTATTGCTTACGTTAATTACTAGCTATTGTTCTGTCGCTCTAAGTTTTATTGACGCTTCAATGGTTTTCGCTATTTGGTAGATTTCATCTTTAGTTAAAGGTGTTTTCCCTTTTGATTCTTTTTGTTTCCCAACTACTAGAAGTTGCAACCATGGATTATGACCCTCTTTTTTAGTTTGATAAGGTTCAACTACAGCATAATAACCATAGTCGGACGGTGATTTATCTTTATAACGTATTTCAACAAAACCCGCTAAGCCATTACGCCCATCCATTTTGATATCCCGATACTTTATGGGGAAGCCTAGTAATTTAATATTTTTAATATTTCGATTACTTATATCGTAATTACTGTTCCAAAATAGATTGATTTCTTCTTTGGCATCATAGCGCAAGAGATTGGTAAAAGGACTTGTATTTTCGGTAAACGAAATAACGATATCAGGGTGCTCTTTTAATCGAAAAGAGACAGTTAAAATAAGGGGTATGTTGGAATTATCACCGGCGATAAAGCCAAATGGAATACATTTTCCTGCGGTATGCGGCACTTCAAACAGTTCACGAGGCGAAAAACCGTTAATAATTGCTTCGACGTTATCTTTATAAAAATCAAAATTTTTTTCTTCCGCTTGGCGATAATCATTAGTAAAAAAAGAATAAATTCTATTTTTGTCTATAAAAGTTACACGAGCTCCATTTTTTGTATAAAACCCCAAATTATTATCTTTTTCCCATATTTCTACCATATCATTGGAATTGCTGTTTTTAACATTACTATTCTCTATAGCTATTTGTTGCTTTGCTTTTTTTAACTCTTCATCGTTCCATTTTGCAGTAATTGATAAATTATTTTGGTTATAATTAAAAGCTGATAAAATGGCCCATTTACCATCTTGAAAATAGATAGGGAAACGGGATTTTGGTTTAAGGTATTTATTTGTCGGATAAAGTGCTACCTCAAGATTGTCAGGTAAATCTAAGGTATATGAGCCAATACACTCGGTTTTATAGGTGAGTTCTACCGCCAGAGTTGTATTAAGGCTTAAAACACCAAATAAAAAAATCATCTTTTTCATTTTGTTTTTTCCTTTATTTGCCTTAGGCCTCATATTATTAATTGATTGTAATGCCATTATTGTTCTGTTGCTCGACGCTTTATTGATGCTTCAATGGTTTTTGCCATTTGGTAGATTTCATCTTCTGTTAGGGGGATTTTTCCTTTTGCTTCGCTCTGTTTGCCAATAACAGATAGCTGTAACCATGGGTGGTTGGTTTTGCTGTTTGGCGTGTTTCGGGAATAGTAAGACACTACGCCGTAATAACCATAGTCGGACGGCGATTTATCTTTATAACGTATTTCAACAAAACCCGCTAAGCCATTACGTCCATCCATTTTGATATCCCGATACTTTATGGGGAAGCCTAGTAATTTAATATTTTTAATATTTCGATTACTTATATCGTAATTACTGTTCCAAAATAGATTGATTTCTTCTTTGGCATCATAGCGCAAGAGATTGGTAAATGATCGTGTATTTTCAGTAAACGAAATAACGATATCAGGGTGCTCTTTTAACCGAAAAGAGACGGTTAAAATAAGGGGTATGGAGGCATCATTACCGGCGACAAAGCCAAATGGAATACATTTACCTGCGGTTTGTGGCAGCTCAAACAGTTCACGAGTGGAAAAACCATTAATAATTGCTTCGGCGTTTTGTTTATAAAACTCAAAATCTTTTTTTTCACCTTGGTAATATTCATTTGAATAAAAATTATAAATATGATTATTTGGGTAAAATGCTAAGTTACTAGCAAAATCACTATAGTAACCAATTATATTATTTATATTTATTTTTTTTAATTTACGTTTTGAGTTAGTTTCTGAGCGATTATCGGATTCTTCAATTAATTTGTTTATAACCTGCTGTTTAGCTGTTTTATTTAAATTACCATCATAAATATCTAATATATTACGATTATAATTAAAAACAGATAAAATTGCCCATTTTTTATCTGCAAAATAGTTTGGAGATTTTGAACTGGGTTCAAAATAATGTTCTATTGGATTGAGTGCGATTTCAAGATTATCGGGTAAATCTAAAGTATATGAGCCAATACACTCGGTTTTATAGGCGAGTTCTACCGCTTGGGTAGTTACGCTCAGGCTTAATAAGCCGAGTAAAAGGAGCGTCTTTTTCATCGTGTTTTCTCCCTTTTTATTTACCTTATATTCCATGTTATTACTTAAGTAATTGTTAACTATTGTTCTGTTGCTCTACGTTTTATTGATGCTTCAATGGTTTTCGCCATTTGATAAATTTCATCTTCCGTTAGGGGGATTTTCCCTTTTGCTTCACTACGTTTTCCAATAACTGATAGCTGTAGCCACGGATGATTGGTTTTGCTGTTTGAGGTGTTTCGGGAATAGTAAGACACTACGCCATAATAACCATAATCGGAGGGTGATTTATCTTTATAACGTATTTCAACAAAACCCGCTAAGCCATTACGCCCATCCATTTTGATATCCCGATACTTTATGGGGAAGCCTAGTAATTTAATGTTTTTTATATTTCGATTACTTATATCGTAATTACTATTCCAAAATAGATTGATTTCCTCTTTGGCATCATAACGCAAGAGATTGGTAAAAGAACTTGTATTTTCAGTAAACGAAATAACGATATCAGGGTGCTCTTTTAATCGAAAAGAGACGGTTAAAATAAGGGGTACGGAGGAATCATTACCGGCAACAAAGCCAAAAGGAATACATTTACCTGCGGTTTGTGGCACTTCAAACAGTTCACGAGTGGAAAAACCATTAATAATTGCTTCAACGTTATCTTTATAAAAATCAAAATTTTTTTCTTCATAATATGAACGATTTGATGTATGAAAAGAGTAAACTCTATTTTTTATAATAAAATTTACGCGAGATGCATTTTTTGAATAATAACCAAAACTATTCTCTTTTTCCCATAATTCTACAAGATTATTAGGGTTATTGATTTTAACTTCCTGATTAAATTTATATAATCGTTTTCTAACATCAATTATTTCCTCATCACTCCAGCTATTAGTAATAGCTAAATCATTTATATTATAATTAAAAACAGATAACATAGCCCATTTACCATCTCGAAAATAAACAGGAAAACGAGATTTTGGTTTAAAGTATTGATTGGTAGGATAAAGAGCCACTTCAAGATTATCAGGTAAATCTAAGGTATAGGAGCCAATACATTCGGTTTTATAGGTGAGTTCTACCGCCTGGGCTAAATAGCTAAAACAAGTAAGGCCGGCTAATAAAAAAATCTTTTTCATGAGAGAAAATCCTTAAGTTAATAACCGAATATGATAAGCAACCGCGTTATTTTCATCTTCAGTCCAATGAATGGGCACTAATGTAATATAACCTTGAATGTTTTTTAATGCACCGGGTTTGTTGATAGCATAATTTTGCCAAAAAATTTCATTAAAAGGCATCAATAACTCTTCTGTGAAATATTGCTCGCTATACATTTTTTTTAATATTCGTTCATAATTTATAAAAGGCTGTTGGCTAATGGCTCCAAATATTCCGTTATATTTTTCAATCTCTTCCACTAGTAATTTTGACTCTTCCCATTTTTTATTATTTTGCTGTCTTAATTTATCATAATCTAAAGCAGGCCAAATTGATGAATATTTTTTAATTTGGGCATCCTCAATATCCTCGATATACAAATAATTCCTCGGAATAAATGGGAAAACCGATTCAAAAATATCAGTATTACTTTTAGCTCGGGAGCGGATTGCAGTAACACTACTGGCAAGTTCTGGGACGTTAATCGCTTGTTCTAAACCTTGACCATATAATCCTTGCCAAATTTTGGTGCGTAATTCATAAGCAAATTTTCTAACCGGTATAGGTATGCCACGTTCAGGACAATTAATGGTTTGTGAATCATTATCTACAATTAATGCCGCAAGCTCTGAATCCCGCCCACCTAATAAGCTGCGGTCATTAATATTGGCACTACCGACTAATACATACAGATCATCCACAATGGTTAATTTGCTATGAACATAGATTTGTTCAGTAAGTGTGCGATCACCTAACTGAGCCCAACTACGCAGATTAAGTAAGGTAACATATTTATCACACTCTTCTAACTCTATTGTTTTGTATTCCTCGCCCATTTTATCGTAATAGGTTGGTCGCAATTTTTGCCAGTTTTTTCGTGGCACTTCATCTTGAACAAGTTGTTGATAAACCCATAAATGTTTGCGAATGCGGTTAAGCAAACTATCGCTACCAAATACGATTGTTTGCATGGTTTGATGGATGGTAGCCATAATAGAACCAGTATTTAATAACCCTTCCGGATGTACAGGTAAGGTTATATAGACATGAAATGGTTCGGGTTTAAAGGCAAAAATGACACTGGCAATTTTATCGCTTAAAGCTTGAACAATTTTATTTTCAGGCAAATCATTAGCCGTTGCCGATAACACTGTTGTCGCCCACGGTTTAAGTGGCAACTCTATTTGTGCGGCCTCGGATAATTGATCATTTAATGAAATATCAGAAGGACTACCATAATCAGAGATAAAAAATTGATTTTCCAAATAAATATAGCGTTTGGCTTTTTTTATTAATTTTAGCATCACCTGATAAATATCAGATTGTGGCTGCAATGTGAAGTTAGTTTTATGCCGAACATTCGGTGCCAGCTTGTTAAGACCTTCAATCCCATTATATAGGTCTATATCGCTACCCATTAGTACCGACATTGTTTCCTTAGCACGCATAGAAAGAGGCGCACTTCTTAATATCTGTACACTAACATTACCTTTATCTACCATTTCATCATATTCTTGCTGTGTGGGTAATGATAGTGATTTATTTATACAATAATCAGATACATTGTCATTTTTTTGCTCACCGTTAGTGCCAGCTTGCCTCCAACGTAATACAAAATTTAATGTTAAGTCGAATACCGCTTTACCTTCAATTTTAACGTGAATATCTTGCCATGGCATAATTGGTTGATTGTCGGCTAATGTTGTTTTGGTTTTTTCAAAATATTTTTTATCAAATATTTGTGTTTGGCTAAGTTTATCATAGCTAAGCGTTGAACGATCTCTAGGTCTGAATGATAGACTTATTTCTTTTCTGTCATCGCCCATCAATGCAACACAAGGATTATAACGATTCAACACTTGTCTATTGTCTGCATTCGGATCGATATCATAACCATGGCTATAACGACCATAAGCTAAGTCTATTCCACCTACGTATGCTTTTTTTCTATCAATAATAATACACTTTTGATGATGAGAGAAAAACATTTGCGTTGCAATACTGTAGAATGGCTCATCATTTTTTGAACTATGTAATCTGACAAAAATCGCTTCTCGCTGAATATATTCATTTATGTAGTTTCTTAATACGTTTCTAGTATCTTGATCATTGGTATCGACGGCGATTGACTGCGATTTCCAAGGTAAAACAAATATTTCCAATTTTTTATTTTTCTGCACCACTTCAAGTATTAAATCAACTAAACGTATATTTGGTGTTAGCATTGCATCCCAGTTTACCTGCCAGCCAGTGATATAGATTTCTCTTTCAGCACTACGAATATCAGCAATTAAATCCTGAAAATAGTCATAACTTTGTACATAAGCTTTTACACTATTTTTATGTGCAGGTTCCGCAAAATTATCTCTATTACCATATTTATTGATATCATATAACCAAATATCCTCAGTTACTGTCGAGGTGTAGTTTTCCTCGCCTTTTTCATCAAACAAGATATGTGTTTTATTATGTTCCATCATTAGCATACCATCATTTTCTTATTGATTTGATCAATTGATTCTTTTCAATTTGTGAGTTACTTTCAACCGCATTTAAGAAACTTTTCTGCTCTTTTAATAAATTGGCTTTGTATCCCATTGCTTGCGCTGCTTTAATATTTTTTGTTGAATTATCAACATCCCCTAATGTCGACATTTGTAATTGATAAGCAATATTATTATTCACAATCCATAAACGGCCTGGATGCTTGTTATACTGTGCAACGATATCTTTCGATTCTTCCGATGAGATTTGTAATTCGCCAGTCTGTGTTGTTTTACCTTCATAAATAACGTCATCAGTCATTAAAGCATCTTCAACACAATTAGCCGTGACAATTCGCCATTGTGAATTGCTATAATGAATTCCATTACTACCTGGAATATCACTAATTTTCAGATTTAACTGGCATGGTAATGATTCGGCAAATTCTACCATACTTAATGGTAACTCAATTGTTGTCGGAAATAATGATGTGGGCCCCATCTTCTGCATCACATTACATTTAAGCTTAACGTTATCTGGTGTACCTAGCTCTATGCCTTTACTGCTGATTTTGATATACGAGCCGCCACAGATTAAGGTTAACTCTTTGCTGGCGGTAATGGTCAGTTTGCCGTCAACACTGTCAATGTGGATATCTTGCTTTGCGGCCATATTCAGGTTGGCATTT